>SOEU01000002.1:0-300000 GCA_021646415.1 Candidatus Brocadia sp. | reverse complement strand
AAAATCCCCCGATAATACCCATGTTGAATATATTCGCTCCCAAAGCAGTAAGTCCGCCGTCCTGAAAGACAAGACACTGGGTGGTAAGCACCGTAGTCATGATAAGTACAGATGCCCATGGACCGAGCAAAATAGCGATCAGGGTAGCACCCATGAAATGACCGCTCGTCCCGCCGCCTACGGGAAAATTGAACATTTGAGCCGCAAAGACAAAGGCTGCCATGACGCCCAATAAGGGGATGTGTTTCTCTGATATTTTCTTATTTGCCTTTCGAACTGCAATACCAATAAATAAACACGAAATACCGCCCATCCCAATCCACGTCTTCGTGTCCAGAAATCCGTCAGGGATATGCATTCAAACACCTTTCATAAAACTCAATTTATTTTATAATTTATTTCTGAATGTATATAGCAAAATGGAACGATAGATACAATAAAAACTTGGAAAAGTTTTCTCGCAATTCTCTATGTCGTAGATACAAAATTAATTTTGAGGCTGAATGCACGTATTAACGACTATTGGGGCAATTTGGGGCATCAAGTTTCAATCCTCATCCAGCCCGAAGGCTGGATGCTACTTTCTCTTTCAGCTTTTCACATTTCGGACAATCTGTTTCAATCCTCATCCAGCCCGAAGGCTGGATGCTACGCCAGTGATTAGGTCTATAATTTTTTCTTTGTTGGTTTCAATCCTCATCCAGCCCGAAGGCTGGATGCTACATGTTTCATTAGCCATTACCTTTGCCAGAACGACGTTTCAATCCTCATCCAGCCCGAAGGCTGGATGCTACGAACTGAATATTACCCTGAATTTGTTGTGAAAAAAGTTTCAATCCTCATCCAGCCCGAAGGCTGGATGCTACGCGGCTGGCGGGAGCGTGGTGGCTGGCGGGTACGTGTTTCAATCCTCATCCAGCCCGAAGGCTGGATGCTACGTTATAAGCCGTGCCTGTTGCTTGTATGTCCTCGCGTTTCAATCCTCATCCAGCCCGAAGGCTGGATGCTACTTACTCCGTATCTGAGACCTGCTTTCCACGAAAACGTTTCAATCCTCATCCAGCCCGAAGGCTGGATGCTACAAAATCTGTTGTTTCCTCCGTGCCCGACCTATAAGTTTCAATCCTCATCCAGCCCGAAGGCTGGATGCTACGTCCCACGGTGGACACCTTACCCACGGATTTAAGTTTCAATCCTCATCCAGCCCGAAGGCTGGATGCTACATTTGCCAATGCCTTCGGCCCTATCAGGTCATTCGAGTTTCAATCCTCATCCAGCCCGAAGGCTGGATGCTACCCGAATTCCGCAATGGTTAAATCATCTATCAAAGTTTCAATCCTCATCCAGCCCGAAGGCTGGATGCTACGCCTGGTGGATTTTGTGGAAGGAGGGGTGATCTGTGTTTCAATCCTCATCCAGCCCGAAGGCTGGATGCTACGGTCGCACATGGAACGTCTCACAGTTTATATATTTATGTATTTCCATCTGCGAACGATCAATTTTTACTCTATCAAGACATCGTTTATCAATAGGTCACCTCCTCTAACAGGTTTGATTTTATTATGATACATAAACTGCGAACCCTCCGGGGTTTTCAATATCGCAACAGGTTCGCGTTAAATAATTAAAGGTTCGTCAAAGAATACCGTCCTGTTAACGCCATGTTCTTCTACATGTGCATCTCTTGGTTCCTGCAGCCTATAGAATCTAAGGCTGTCTTCTTTTACATCAATCTCCTTCAATAGATTGCGTCTTAACGTCTCAAATTGCGCCTGATCCACAGAACATTCAAAGACCGACTTCTGTACCCTTTGACCAAAGTTCTTGCATGCCTGGGCAACCCTGCGAAGCCTCCTGCGCCCTTCCTTTGTTTCTGTCGTAACGTCATACGTGACTATAACCCACATCTCTTCCTCCTTTACGAATACAAAACGGGAATATATTCTTCCATATCTCCGCGTAAGTGCCTTGCCAGGAGACGCGCCTGAACATGAGGAATCAAGCCAAAGGGTACTTTCTCCTCCAATAATGGATGGGTGAATTCATCCTGCTTTCGTTTCTGATATGCAACGACAACGGCCTTTCTCCCCCCTTCATTGAGATAAACTGCACCCCCTTCTCTCTCCTCAAAATCCTTCTCTGTAATCTGTTTCAGGTTTATAAGGGTAAGGGCAAGTCTGTCTGCCAGTATAGAACGTAATTCCTCCATCAAGTCCAGTCCCAGAGAGGGTCTGCCCGGTCTGATGGCATGCAGAAAACCCACCTGAGGGTCGAGTCCCACCCCTTCAGCTGCAGATACACAATCATTGAGAAGGAGCGTATAAATGAACGATAGCAACGCATTCATCGGATCTCTCGGCGGACGTCGGTTACGGCTTTTCATGATAAAGGTTTCCCGATTTTCCTTGACCATCGTATCAAAGACCTGGAAATAGGCATTGGCAGATATGCCCTCAAGTCCCCTGGTCTCGTCAATAGTACCACTTTTCTTAAGATTGATGAGTGCATCAGAAAGGGATGTCGCTGCCTGTCTTAGTCCCGCTTCTATCCCAGTATTTTCTATCTCTCTGGCGCCCCTTAAAAGTATTTGGCGTGAATTCTGCAATTTTGCGGCTACGATATTCTTTGCAATAGAGGCGGCCTTATTTGCATCACTTGCTGCCACATACTGTGCCTGTCTGAGGAGTACATTTCCCGTTGTTTTTCCGACAACCCTGGCAAGAAACTGACCATTCATATTGAGAAAGACGACAGCCTTGCCATTTTCAGTGCAGCGATGCATAAGAAACGGGCTCATCATCACATTTCCCATGGTAAATATCGCCCCTAAATGATGGAGCGGTACCTGAAGCTGGGTCTTCCCCTCAACTTCCACTTTTACTGTCTCATGGTCCAAGGTAAGGTAAGCACCCTGGGTCATTACATAAAGTGTATTCAGAAGCTGCTTCATATTAGATTCCTGAATGAATTTATGATATAAAAAACCAACCACAGAAAACACGGAGAATATTCAAGACATTATCACGCTGTTTCCTCTCTGGAATAAACCAGGGGACTAAGGGGTGTGTTTATTCCTCTCCTCCCCCACGAATTTTTTTTATTCCACAACAAACAGCTTTTTCGTTATACTGTGGTGTCTGGTCTTATTGTGTATCACCTCAGGCAAACACGATTCTTTGAGAGAACAGTCCCTGCACCGCTTGTCGTTTACTGGTGGTGGCAGGTATCTTTCAGCAATCATCCTGTGGGTAGCGACGGCAACTTCTTCCACCTGTTTTCGCATGTCCTCTGTAAAAACAACCTCTTTTCTTTCTCTGGATGCATGCCAGAAGATGGCTCCTTTCTCCACCTTCACCCCAAGCATCTCCTCCAGGCAGAGTGCCTGTGCGCAAAGCTGCAGGCTTTCATGATGGCCGATCCTGTGTCTCCCCGATTTATATTCCACAGGATACGGAACGTTTCCATGAAATTCTACCATGTCTGCTTTCCCGACAAGATTTAATCGTTTTGACCAGATAGGAAGCGACCTTTCATATCGTACGCCTTCCAGCATATGAGAAGATTCTATATCAACAGTTTCATGCACAGCTCTGCCGCGCAGGGTATACAAGTTTTCATCAAAGGTCTGCTCCACGTGGATGAGTGCGCACTGGCGCGGGCAGTAGCTGTAATGTTCCACTGAAGAGAGCTGGATTAAATCGTCTTCATTATAGGTCTTATTTGTCATATCTGTCTTGTTCTTTTGTTTTCCGCATCTGTGATCGTGTACGATAGAGTCTTTCCGTGAATCCACCATTTTTCAGGAACTCCTTTTCCAATGCCCGCAACTGTTGGTCAAGCAGGTAGTTTGTCTGGTGAATCAGGCAGATCATGGTGTTTGCAGCAGCTTCCGGCGAGCTTTGCTCGACATAGGTCTTATAAGTCATATAGGACCTATTTTTCTGATAGCAGAGACTTCTGATTTCTTTAGCTTTCGGATGCTCTTTTCCCCAAAGCGGCAGCCCCTTTTGCCTCAAAAAGTCCTGAAAATCAAGGAGCAATTCTTCAAGGCTTGCCCGTGCCACGCCGATGAGCTTAAGTTCGGTCTTTTTGGACGTGCCCGAGGCCATGCTGCCTTCGGCGATGTTCTGTTTGCCGCTGCGTGCCGCCTGCACCATCTGGTCATGGGTACGGGACCGACGATCAATGAAACGGTTGCAGAATACTATCGTGGCGTCATACACAATCTCCGCCATCTGGTAAGACTGCAGCTCCCGATACCCGCCGTGCAGCGGGATAAGCTGCGGGGATTCTTTTTGATCGGTCATAGTGTGTTACCTCTTGTTTTTATATTATTAATCCCAATTGGTCTAACCATACTTTTTGCTCTCTGTTATAAAGTACTCCGTAAATGCAAAACGTAAATAAGGGCACACTGGCAAGACATTAGCTGTAATGCTCCAGGGCGGAGACCATAATGGGTTCGTAATTCTGTATTGCCATGCTCACTTACCCTACTAATTTTGTAAGAGTAACACCCTCAGGAAAATTGGTTTCATTAATGGATACTTTATAATCACTAAAACATCTCGTTGATTCAGCGTTATCATTACGCTTTACTTTTATCCTGTCAAATAAAGTGTGTGCAGACGCATTACCTAATTCACTATTATGACTAAAAATATAAAGCCCGCGACATGCCATCAACCCTCTGCTAGCAGAGTGGTCTATATCCCATATGTTTTGAAGGGCCGACCAGAAGAGTTTCAAATCTTCATTCGATACACCGGTGTCTTTGGCAAATGTAGGTGTAAAAAAACCATATCCTAGATAAAGGCCATATGGAAGCAATGCTTTTCTTCCCATTTGTGATGACGAAGCTATTTCGTCATCTTCCTGACCAATACCAGTATCACCAGCATTTGTTAAAGCGACACGAGTAATTGAAAGATCAAGAGGAATAACTGGGTCTATTGAACGTGCAAAAGTAAGTTGTAGCGGCCCTCGAACTTGGCCACAATTCCATTTCTTGTTGCTATCTTTTGTCTTACCAGTTGTCATTACGACACCGAACATTCTTACGTCATAATAATTCTGGCACATCCATTTCCTAGCTTCTTCATTTGGAGAATCACCGGGTTCAGCTTTTATTGCTTCATAAGCACGTTTTTGCTCATTAGCCAAAATCCCTTTGTTTTGCACATAAATTTTCATATTAGCTTTATTGCCATTTGTGACATCTATAAAATTCCTAACTTTTCTTTTAATACACACATCAGTTACCAATCCCTGCATAGTTTCAGGATCTACCCGAGGAAGATTCCCTGCGTCTGGGTCACCATTAGGGTTGCCGTCAGTTACGTCAAACAGAAGAACAAAATCGTGTCGTTTTGTCACATCATTGTAAATGGCATTGGTCATTTGTGTATCTCCTAAAAATGTGGTTTAAAATGCTTACGAGATTCCGAAACAAGTTCGGAATGACAATAAAAATATCAATGTCATGCTGAACTTGATTCAGTATCTAATTTTCTGTTTTTCTCTTCTTGTTGAGACTGCTTGTAGGCGATGGCTCCTGCCCTGTCAGCAGCCCTCTGATGATAATAGCCAAGCGCAAAGCGCCCTTGATCTTCTAAAGTCAATGTCTTAGGAAATGAATTCAATCCTGATTGAACCTCATCGAGTTTCTTTTCAAGTGCCTCAAAGGTGCCACGTTTCTCTTTTCGTAACTTACTGAGGTGAAACTGCGCGCCTCGCAAAAGTCTTCCAAATACTGATGCAGGCGCAGACGATGCAGTGCCAAAAAAACGGTCTACAACGGTAGCCTTTGCCCCAGGGATTGCGGCCATTTGAACCGACTCAATTACACCGAGCAGACGACCGCAAAGATATGCCGGATTGCGGTTTTCCAAATCAATCTGTTCCATTTTATCCTCCTCTATAAAATTGTTGTTTTGTGACTGTAAGACCATTTTTATAAGGACTGCACGGGATATTGTGACCTTCTGTTCAGCCCTGTTTCTTCTTACTGCCTGATATAAAAGCCACATGGGTAACGCCCCACCATTTAACGCTGCATGAATCAGTACCTTGAAAATATTCGGAGACAGGCCGTTAATATCACGCCTCCTTTTTACTTCTGGAGCTAAATCGTCTATAATGCCACTTATCCATTTTTTATCTTTTCCGAAGTAGCCTTTAATAGGCGACGGCAAAGTCTCATCTCCTGTATAAACATCCACTATTTGCTGAAGTTTAAACCAACGTGCCAGATTTTCCTGGGCATTACTCACTGTTGTTTCTAACCAGTCTCTAACTGCAACACGGGCGCCACTGGCTGAAAATGCAGTAGCGTAGAAAGGTGTAGAATCTATTTCTACCGCTGCCTTTTTACCGCTAAAGACGGATTTCACAAGCATCTTCACCTCTCCTGGTTCTGGCTTGGAAAGGATGGAGGCAAAGGAGAAGCCTGTTTCCTCTTTTGTCCAGAAGATATAGACCAGTTTGCCTGCTGTGATATGTGTGTTTTCTCCTTCCAAAAGTGAGTTTGCAGCTTTACTAAACCTTTCTCCACATTCCTGGCAGGTCGGAGCAATAAGAGACTCTTCAAGTCCGTAAGATTCGAAGGCGGGCGAATTGGCTGAAATCATAGCCGTTCCAGCGGTTTGACCACCTGGTATTCGCTTAATCTTAAATGGCAATCGCCTTATGGCAGGTTTTTCTTCACCGCAAATAAGACATTGCATGATATCCTTTCCCCTTACATCACCATCTTTACTGTTAGTTTCTTCTCCTGTGTATCCAGACCAGAATTTCTGGATGGATGGTAGGTCTATGGGTAATATACCATTAATACGGAAAGTTAGATTTTGACTTGGATCAAAGTCTTCTTTCAAAATAAGTTCCGCACAATTCGTATGTTCGTAAAATTTTAAGATAGAGTAGATTGTGGATTCATTTGTACACTCAGCAGCTTTTTTTATAAGTTCAACAAAAGCTCTATTACATTCCTTAACACGTGCAGTGTCGGAGTCTTTGCGTGCCTTACCTAATACATATTCACCATTATCAGCTAATAGTTTCGCCTTAATTCCTGACGCCCTGCCAATATGTGGAGCAAGAAAACTCTTCCCTTTATCATTCTTTTTCTCTCCGTCTGAAGTAGGGATAATCCCTTGTAATTGACCATCCATATCAATGTCAATTATCCATTTAATAACCATCTTCCCATACATGGAAGGGGTTGAAGGAATACGTTTAGAATATTCTTTGAGTCTTTGCAAAAGCATCGCTATTCCTCCTTCTGGTAAAGATCGATAGGTACAATTAAAATTCCATTTTTTAACTTCGCATGGAAAAAGATTGGAGTACCGCGCCCTGATTTTCCCTCTTCATATTTCATATCAAAGAGCATTTTTCCCAAGTCGTCACTTTGCTCAATAGGCTTTTCGCTGCCTTCAGGTTCTCCAAAGGAGGCTGTAAACTCACGGCATCCTAAATAAGGTGTATGGTGACATTGACCTTTAGCTACCCTACGTCTGAATTGATCACGATATTTAGCATCCGGATCAGTAGCATGTGATTTCAACACTGCATCCGCCTTAATAATATAAGCCACATCCCTGAGAGCCAGCGTATGGCGCTGTGCCCTGTTTTTTTCGTTATTGTCTGAAAAGTATCCCCCGTATCCATCCGACGCCCAGCCTTTTACAGTTGAAACAACTACTTTGTGGTTCACTTCGTTACGCAGAATAGAAAAATGCCGTATTGGATTCAACACGTGAATCTCTCGCACCTGCCATGAGAACTCCGGCTTCCAGAAAATAGCTTCCAGAACGCCGCGCGCCGCTGATGGCGTCATAACAGGATAGCTTACCCTCTCGGCTTTCATTTCCGGCCTAGTAAAGCAGGCAAGTTCTCCCCAGACCTTCACCTCTAATGGCGGCCCTTTTTGCATATCGCCTCCTTTCATGAATTATAAATGATACTCACATCTTAATTTACTTGTATATTCACGAATTCAAACCATGTAGGATGGATTAAGCAAAAACGAATCCATCATTGCCATTTTCTGGCTATTGGCAAAAAAATATTCGTTGGGTGCGCTGCGCTTCACCCAACCCACTCAACTCCCTCAGAATGGCAATAAAGTACCGATAAAAGTCGTTTTGAACAATGTCGAAGCATCTAACTTGTAACCACCAAATCTTCCGGATTTATGCCCGATACAACCAGTCCCCTCACTTTGTCATAAACGCTAAGCCATTCCCAGAGTCCTGGTTTTATTTCCACTATCAGACCATCTCTCTGGTATTCATTTTTGAGATACTCAGGGATACTTACTATAAATGGCTGAAGTCTTCGGAGCAATATACTTGGTGATCTTCCTCGAATATTTTTAAGGTATGGCAAAAGTTTATCTACTTCCCTATCTTTTCCTTCAGTCCCATAATATTTAACAATAACAGAGATTGATAATTTTTTGATCATCTGAAATCTTGCATCAACGTCACGATAATTATAAGTTTGTCGTAATTCCTGAATATTGTCTTTATCCAAATTTACTGCTTGATAAAGACGTTTAAAATATTCCTCATAAAGTAAAGGATTATGGAAATCAAAATCATCATAATTTAAGAGGCTCATAGCAGTATCCGTCCCGGTACAATAGTCACCGGGAGGAACACCGCCATCCTCAGGACTAAAAATTATCATTTTGCCAGCAGACAGCTTTCCTTCCCTGTTACAACGCCCTGCTGCCTGAACAATTCTGTCAAGGGGGCCAACTGCTCTTAACACTAGTGGAAAGTCAAGGTCGACTCCCGCTTCTACCACTTGCGTTGAGACAAGACGACAGGGCTTACCATCCGCTATCAGGTTTCTAACTTGCCTAAGCACATCCCGCCTGTGTTCGCCACACAATAACGTTGAAATATGAATGGCCGATGGATCATCAAGGGCGTCCAAAAGAGAAATAGCATCCTTCTTTGTATTTACAACTGTCATGCACTGTGTGACTTTTCTCATTTCAGTAGCAACTCTTGCCCAATCCCATTTTTCATCTTTATTTACCCATGTATACTCAACCCTTTTCAGCATGCTAAAGGACCTTTTAGGTTCTGGAACAATCTCCCTTATTCCGTCTATCCCTTCCTGATATGGGCTGCTTTCGAGAGCAGGTTGTGTGGCTGTACAAAAAACTACTGTCACTTTATAATAAGACACTAACTGCCTGAGAGCATCAAGTATTGGAGTAAGTAACCCTGTAGGTAGGGTCTGTACTTCATCAAGGATAATAACACTATTAACGATATTGTGAAGTTTACGGCAACGGCTGGTTTTGTTTGAAAAGAGGCTTTCAAAGAGTTGGACAGTTGTCGTGACAACTATCGGTGCATACCAGTTTTCAGCGGCAAGTCGAGCCCATGATGTCCCATCGTCCACCGCATCTTCATTTTCTGAAGGAGTAACGGCGCTATGATGTTCCAACACCACATCTTTGCCGAATATTTCACGATAAACCTCAGCAGTTTGCTCGATAATACTTGTGTATGGAATAGCAACAATAACCCTGTCCATTCTATACCTGATTGCATGTTTAAGTCCGAATGCCATACTGGAGCGTGTCTTACCGCCTCCGGTTGGAACTGTCAATTTGAAAAAGCCAGGCGGGAGTTCCGCAGCATCCAGGCAATTCTCGTAAACCTCGTTACGGATGATATTGAGTTGGTCTAAAGACTTACCAGTAATTTTCTTCTGATTTTCCTCAAAATGACACCAGAGTTCATTAAGAGATGGATAGCCCCCTCTTTTATCGATAATTTTTGGATTGAAATGAGATTCTGTATCCAGAAAATCTGCGTCTACTAAAGCAGAAAACAGCATTCGAATGAAAAATTCACCATCAAGAGGTGTTTTTACAAAGGTAGGTGGCAAAAGGCTTGATTGTGGAACAATTTGTATCCCTTCACTTTTTGCTATATTCAAAGCTTCTTGAGAAGGTGAAGAATTGGATTTTTCAGGTAACCAGACCGCCTTCAAATTTGCACTATTTGGAAGACCGCCATGATGCCCGGCTATGAGAAATACTAAGGGTTCCAAATGCTTTAGTGCTAAGAATGCACCAGCACCTTTGTGATCGGGTCCCCGATGTATCTTTTCCGGTTCTCCCTCGCACTTTAGCAAGTACTCCTGAAAGGCAGGGTGGAATTTCCCCACATCGTGCCACAAACCCGCCCAATAAGCAAGATCACCAGCGCCAAATTTATCAGCAAATATTTTAGCCAGACTGGCAACCTCATTTAAATGGTCAACGAGTCTGTGTCTTTGACCTTGTGAGTTAGCTGAATGGGCATATGGTTCTTTCACGATAAATAACCCCTCAACCACCTGATCGGCAAAATGGAATTGTGTTTTTTTCAAAGAAAAGGAATCAAGATTAGTTTGAGAATATGTTTACAATTCTCCGTATTATGCGGAATTCTACTACAGACGAAATTTTCATGCAATAAATATATTTGCCCTGTTCAATGGATAAAAGTAAAATCTGAAGCATCTTAGATCATGCACAATAACTGTCATATATAGACAATTACTGTATAACTACTTCTTTTTTGGCAAGTTTTTACAACCCCCCCTTTACCTCCTTTTGTAAAGGAGGATAGAGGGTGATTATAATTTAGTTGCTGAGCATCTATTATGGGATAGTGGCTTGTGAGTGTTTGGGTTTTATTATGATAAATCTGGACTGATTCATCTTCTAAGCCGATGCCTTCCACGTAAATCAGTTCATATTTCCCCCTGCCTTGCCCAATCCCCTGCTTTCCCAATTCGGTAAAGGTATAGGGTAATCTATGGCATGGCCGATGAGGATTAAATGGAAGGAAAATTCTTCACCAGGCGCAAAGGACTGTTTTCCCGTAGTCAAGGGTTCTATGACAAATGGGTGAGGTACTTTCGGATAGAGGCGAAGCATCCCGGTGTCTTCCGGAGGCGGGGTCTCAAAGAGATATACGAATAGATGCACTTTTGCTTCAGGAGGCAGTCATCACATGCCCTGTCTTTAATTACACAGACGACACGCTTGAAGGCATACCCAAAGCCGCCGCGAAAGCAGAACCCTTATAGGCTGGAAGGCGTATGTGCTCTTTAGCACCGACGGCGAATTTGAACTTTGCCAGCCGAAAGGCCATGGGTACTTCAAGCCCGTGAGAAAATGAATGAATGCCATTCAAGCAGATTTCTCCCGACGATAGCTTTTTTCATAGCTTAGATTCAGTGGTAAGTAAAATCAATAAAAAAATTGACGATAATAAGTACAGGTGCTATCATAAATTTCATTAACAATTTAGCTTTTTGAAAGATATCTTTCAACCCAACCAATTTAAATCATCTCAATTTTCCTGCTTTGATTGGTTCGTTAAAAACCAGCTGGTGATAATGGATAAAATTACTTACAACTTAATTTTAAAGAGCGGTAAGAAATACACGTTTGAAGTTGATATTGATAGACAGGACCGCATGGAAGAAACAAATAATGAGATACATGCCTTCTGGACAAAATTAGACTTCAATCAGTGCTGCAATTGCCCACTTCAGACATCAAGCCACTGGTACTGTCCGGTCGCGCTGGATATTGAAGAAATTGCCAGGAAATTTGAAGATGTCATTTCTATTGAACAGGCTGACGTGTGGGTACGCACGAAAAACCGCTCATTTTTCAAAAACTGTGATGTACAGGAGGCCTTAAAATCTCTTTTTGGGCTTATCATGGCATCTGGCAGCTGCCCTATTCTCTCGAGACTTAAACCACTGGCTTACTTTCATCTGCCATTCGCCAGCCCCGATGAGACCGTCCATCACTTAGTGGGCACATATCTCATCAAGCAGTATCTGATTCATCGTGAAGGCAAATCCGATCCTGACTGGAATTTAAAGGGTATTGAAAAACTGTATGGAGAATTGGAAACGGTCAATGTTCATCTTATGAAACGCATTCAAGTCGCATCGCGTAAGGATGCAAACGCCAATGCCCTTTACATATTCGTGACATTAACAAGCCTTATTGCAATGAATATCAATAATATGCTTGAGGCGCTCGACCCCATCTTAAAAAAAGGCTTATAAAATTATTTATAAAATATCCATAAACACCGTTAAATTGCGAGGGAGCAATGTGTGGTAACCGGTATTTTAGCCGTATCAGATTTACAACTTTGGCTCAAATTCAACTGAATAATACAATTCATAAACTAGAATTGTCAGATATATCTTTACGCGGAGCATTATTACATTCCAGAATTTCTATTCCTTTAACCATTGGGACTTGTTGTGTATTAAGAATCTATCTTCCTGCCACTAATGTTACCTTGACATTTAATGCAGAACTCGTTCATCTTAATGACAAAAATCTGGGATTTAAATTTTTAGATGCAGATATAGACACAATGACCCATCTGAGAAACCTGCTTGGCTATAATATTGGTAATCCTGACCAAATTACCCACGAACTTCATTTCTGGCTGGATTCTGTATGACAGAATCCAAACTGCTACTTCTCTAAGATTGCAGGACCGGCTTTAACCATATACGTAATCCCAGAAACTAATGTAATGATTACCGTAAGCCAGAGCATAATAATAATCCCCTGTTTGATGGCAATAAATTGATTGAGTTGTGCGAAGAACAGCAAGATGAGGCTGATGGTAAACGACTGGACGAACATCTTTGCTTTCCCCCATATGGTCGCCCCGAATTCAATCCCTTTTGATTCAGAATAGCTTCTGAGACTATTAACCAAAAATTCTCTCGCTACAATTACAACAACCATCCATGGTGGTATGATATCATGGGCATGTTGTATGAGTAAGATAAATCCACCACAGACAATGATCTTATCCACAAATGGGTCTGCAATACGCCCAAAATCTGTGAGGAGCCCTTTTTTTCGCGCCAAATATCCATCCATCCAGTCGGTTAACCATGCTAATAAAAATGCCGCAAGGGCACTATTATAATGCCGGTACGACAGGAATATAAAAAACACAATAGCCAGCAAGAGCCTCAATAAGGTTAATCGGTTGGGTAGATTGAATGCCGTGCATTTTGAAAACTCGAACGATCCCATTTAGTCCCCTTTTCTCCTTATCACTTTAGATCTTCTTTTGCCCCCTCTGTACCTGGTTTTCTGGTAAAGGAACAGGTGTTCCTATCAAGTCATATCCCGCGGTACCTGAAATCATCATATTTTTAATATTGCCAACTTTCAAATGATTTTCCTGGATAATTACCTTACTATCCACGTCAGGCGCATCCCCGTATGTTCTGCCAAACCATCTTCCCTTCGTCTCATCCTTTTCATCGATAATAACGGGAATTGTATTTCCCACCAGATTTTTGTGTTTTTTCAAAATAATTTTTTGTTGAGCAAGCATAACTTCCTTGTATCGCTGTTCCCTTACCACCAGGGGTATCTGTTTTTTAAAGGATGCAGCAGGTGTACCTTCTTCTTTTGAGTAAGTAAAAACCCCCAGTCTTTCAAATTTGGTACTTTTTACAAATTCTAAAAGCTCAGTAAAATATTCCTCTGTTTCTCCAGGAAACCCGACAATTACAGAGGTCCTTAAAAACAGTTGCGGGATGTGAGTTCGCAGGTCATCGATCAGACTCTCTATAAAGGCGTGTGTTACACCACGTCCCATCTTCTCTAAAATAAAATCATTAATGTGTTGAATAGGCAGATCGATATATTTGCAGATTTTATCATATCGGCCTATTGTACGGACAAGCTCCGGATAAAAATGCCGTGGATGGGTATAGAGTATCCGTATCCACTCAATGCCCTCTATATTTGAAAGTTTTTCTAATAATGCATGCAACTGCTGTTTGCCATACAAATCTATGCCGTACGAGGTTGTATCCTGAGAAATAATATTAATTTCCTTTACACCCTCACGGGCCATCTGGTGCGCCTCTTCAAGGATATTCTCTATCGTCCTGCTGTAAAACTTTCCACGTATGCCAGGAATGGCACAATAGCTACAACGATTATCGCATCCGTCAGAAATTCTGAGATAGGCATAATGTCGGGGGGTTAATCTGATTCGATTGCGCCAATCATCACTGCACTGTATGGAAGAAGGCTTTTTCTCTTTGCGATCAGAGCCTGACAGATCGGCCAGTTTTTCAAAATCCTTCAGCCCCACCACGTGATCGATTTCAGGAATTTCTTTCTGCAATTCTTTGGGATACCGTTGGGCCAGACAGCCAGTCACAATGAGTTTTTTACAGTGTGCATCCTCTTTCAGTTTTGCCATCTTGAAGATCGTATCGATTGACTCCTTTTTGGAATCATCGATAAAACCGCAGGTATTTACGATCAGTATCTCTGCATCCTCAGGGTATTGACAAATCGTACTTCCGCTGTCTGCCACCCTGCCAAGGATCTCCTCAGCATCTACTAAGTTTTTTGGACACCCCAAATTGATTAAAGCAACTTTCTTTGATTTCATATTACGCATTATCCATTTTCTTCCGGATTCATTCTTGCCATTTGTGCATCCCATTCTTCCAGCGTCAGGAATACTTCTCTCGCCTGACTGCCCTTATATTCTCCCACAATCCCATCTTCAGCCATCAGGTCAATCAATTTAGCAGCGCGCGAATATCCAATCTCCAATCTTCTCTGTAAGAGAGAAACAGACCCCCTTTGCGTTTCAAGCACTATCCTCACCGCCTCAGTATAGAGATTATCCTTGGTACTATTCTCCTTATCCGATGCACCTTTCCAGCACTTTAATTCCGGGCTAAATTTCGGCGCAGCGCATTTTCTCAGATATTCAACCGCATTCTTCACCTCCTCATCGCTTACATAAGCCCCCTGAACACGCACCAGCTTCGAGGTTCCCGGCGGCAAGAACAACATATCTCCGCTTCCCAATAATTTTTCCGCTCCATTCTGATCCAGGATTGTTCGCGAATCCACTTTTGAAGCAACGTAAAATGATATCCGGGAAGGCAAATTTGATTTTATTAATCCCGTAATCACGTCGACCGAGGGCCGCTGTGTTGCCAGTATGAGGTGAATACCCACGGCACGAGACTTTTGTGAAAGACGGATTACCGACGCTTCAACCTCTTTTGATGCCACCATCATCAAATCGGCTAATTCATCCACGACAATAACAATGTGAGGAAGATAAAAAGGTACATCTTCGAGATTAGCGTCTCCGTCAGGATTCAGACGTCTTTTAATCTCGGTCATTCCCAGCCTGTTATAGCCGTTAATATGTTTTACACCCACGCTGGCCAGCAAGGCGTATCGTTCCTCCATCTTGTTTACCGCCCACTCCAGCACAGCTGCCGCCTTTTTCATGTCCGTTACTACAGGGCTTATCAGGTGAGGAATTTCCCGAAATAACGAAAATTCAACCATTTTAGGGTCTACTAACAAGAGCTGAACATCACTGGGATGCCGCAAGAAGAGGATACTCAAAATAACCGAATTCAGGCAAACCGATTTCCCGGAACCCGTTGTTCCCGCAATGAGCAGATGCGGCATAGACGCTAAATCCGATATGACAGGATTTCCCGCCACATCTTTACCGATCAAAAGGGGAATGGCCATCTTTTTCCGCACTTCTTCAGAGGCCTCCAGCAATTCCCTCAACATCACCATTTTTCTCTGGATATTGGGAACTTCAAGACCAATCGAAGACTTACCCATCAATGGGGCAACAACCCTTACACTTGGTGCCTTCAGGGCAATAGCCAGATCGTCCGAAAGACCCACCACCTTGCCAACCTTTGTCCCCGGCGCTAATTCTAATTCGTACATAGTAATGACAGGCCCCCGTTCGATTTCCACAACCTCTGATTTTACATTAAACTGTTCAAGGGTGTTCTTCAAAACCTGGGCACGCTGTGTGATCTGATCCCAATCATCTGCATATTCTTTGAAGACAGGCTTTTCCAGTAAATCCGACGGCGGTAGCTTATAAGCATCATCTTTTTTCTTGCCAGGATCTGTGCCATAACTACCAACCTCTTCCTCTTCAGGATATTGTTCACTATCGTACTCCACCTGGACTTTTTTAAGCTTACCACCGGGTTCGCAATGTTCGCCCTCTATTTCCACGGTGGCACTCGCAGGATACGTATTTGCATGGTTTTCTCCAAGGTCGTCATCCAAAAGGTTTGAATTATCAAGCGTATTTACCCTTGAATGGAGAGGGGTATCGACACCTTTTGCGCCAGAATCACGTACCGGAGTTGACCCGATTCTTTTCCCTTTTGGTATTTTGAGAAAGGGTGAGATGGGGGTGGCATTTAGCAAGAGCATGATTGCTATAACAAATCCTAATCCTAAGATAATAAAGGTACCTGTTAAATTAAAATATTCGTACAGTCTTGAAACAATTACAATTCCAAAAATCCCGCCAACGTTGACGGACAGAAAGCTCTTTTTAAACAGATAGCACCCGAAGGTCAGTAAGGAAGCAACCGAAAATAACAACAAAACGGCTCCAAGCGCTCTTACCCAGAGATATTCGACCCTCTCCTTAGAAAGATATTGTACCCCCAGCCAGCCTATCATGATAACAACCAGATAGGAAGTTCTTCCCATACCCGCCATAGCATATCCGGCAACTTGCGCTCCAGCAATTCCGCAAAAATTTTTTACAGGGTCATTGATGGGATAATCTGCAAAGGGAGGATCGTTGGAGGAATAACTGAGAAAGCTTAAGAAGACAAATAATGCGAAGGCAATAAGGATAATTGCAATAATACAACAAACAAAACGTTTAATCCCCATAGTATTCCTTCTGAGAATTTAAAAGAATTCACTTTCAATTACCCTTTCCATTCTCGTATATCTTGCAGTGGATAGTGTTGGGTACGGTGAATTTTCAAATAACCATGCAACATTAATGCCCCGTATGACCAAAACCACCCGTACCACGCGGAGATTCTTCCAAACGTTCAACCTCGATTAATTCCGCTCTGGTCACCGGTTGTACCACCAGTTGTGCAATCCGCATCCCCCGTTCTACAGTAAATCTGTCTTTCCCAAGATTGCATAAAATAATGCCAATTTCTCCACGATAATCGCTGTCAATTGTGCCTGGGGTATTCACGAGCGTCAACCCGTACTTTAAAGCCAAACCGCTTCTCGGTCTGACTTGTGCCTCGTATCCCGGAGGCAATTCAATGTGGATACCCGTTGGAATCAACCTAATTTCATTGCGCTCAAGCCAAATAGACCCATCCACCGCAGCATACAAATCCATACCGCTGGCGGCTTCACTCATGTATTGGGGCAAAGGAATATCCTCGCATCCCTGCTTTTTCATCACCTTTACTTTTATCTTATTCATTCATTTGTTCCTCTTCCTGTTGAGTTCTTCTTCGATTACTCCAACAATCTTCTCAACGGAGGCCAATCTTCCTACCCCAACGCGACCCGTACACAACCGGCCTTCTTCAGGTTCAATAATTATATATCCGAGCTTCGTTAATCTCTTTATATTTTCCTGCACAATGGGATTCAAATACATACTGTCATTCATTGCCGGTGCAATAATCACAGAGGCACGCGCTGCCATAATGGTACATGTTAACGCATCGTCTGCAATACCGGATACAACCTTTCCAATGAAATTCGCTGTGGCTGGCGCGACCACCAGCAAATCCGCACGATCAGCCAGTGATACGTGGTTGGGGTCGTAATTCTCGTTCTCAACAAAAAGGTCAGTTACAACCCGATTTTGAGAGATCGAACGAAAGGTCACGGGATTCACAAAGCGTTGGGCAGTAGACGTCATGATCACGGTAACACTGTTTCCCTTTTTAATCAGACTGGATACAACCTCAACGGCCTTGTATGCTGCAATACTTCCAGTGACTCCCAAAACAATATGATAAGACATGATCACGCCAGATTTAGTATTTTACGGATAGTATTTACCGTTACTTCCAGATCATCGTTCACGACACAATAGTTATATCTGTCTTTATATTCTAATTCTTTATCAGCAATTTTCAAGCGAAGCGCTATATCCTGTTCTTTATTTGCGTTTCTTTGCACTAACCGCTGACCCAGAGTTTTTTTATCTGGTGGCATCAAAAATATCGATATCGCCTCTGGGAATTTCTCCATAATCTGGAGCGCTCCCTGCACCTCTATTTCGAGTAAATAAACAATATCTTTTGTAAGGGCTTCTTTCAAAGCATTCAGGGGAGTCCCATAGTAGTACCCGCAATATTCTGCATATTCTGCCAGTTCACCCCCCCGAATCATTTCCTCTAATTTTGTTGTCGAGATAAAATGATAGGCCTCGCCATTTTTCTCATTTTGCCGGGGTAGGCGTGTGGTCACTGATACTGATTTCTTCACATGGGGGTCTTTTTCAAGCAGTTTGCATACTGTTGTTTTACCCGACCCCGAAGGCCCTGAAATAATCACAATCTTACCCATCTCGCGCACTGCATTAAAGATTGAGAGAATTACAAACTTTATTCAATGTTAAAGATCTGCTCCCGGATTTTCTCAATTTCTGTCTTTATATCCACCAAATCCTTCAGCATCACACTATCGTTTGCCTTTGAGCACATGGTATTGGTTTCACGGAACATTTCTTGTACAATAAAATCAAGCTTCCTCCCCATTGGTTCATCCGATTGTATCGCTTCTTGCAGTTGATACAAATGGCTTTTAAGGCGACTGATTTCCTCGGTAATATCACATCGTTCTGCGAAGATGGCAATTTCGCGGCAGAGGTTACTATCGGTTAATTCTATAGTTGTCCCCGTCAGCAGTGAGGCAAGCCTGCTCTGTAAACGCTTGCTATATTCCTGGACTACGACAGGTGCCCTTGTTTCAATTTTATCGAGTATCGAAAGGATAAGTTCTTTTCGTCGTTCAATATCTTTTCCAAGATGCCTCCCCTCAACAGCCCTCATTTCCAGCATCTTTTTCAGGGCCTCGTTAATGAGAGAGATGCATATGGATAACAGGGCATCTGCATCCTCGTGGTTTTTCCCCTTTTGCAGTACACCTGGAAGCTGTATCAAAGAATTAACGGATATCCGCTCCCTGGAACCTATTTCTTTTTTCATATCGCTTAACAATTGATAATATCCTTTTAATCTCTCAGTATTCAAGACGTACTCAGATTCTTGTCGAAGCGACTGATAATTCACATTTAAAAGAACTGTACCACGGTTGATTTTTTCCCTGATTGAACGTTCGATCTCGCTTTCAAAGGACTGCAATACATCTGGCAACCGCGAGTCTACCTTCAAGAATCGATTATTGACCGAACGCAATTCCACCCGCACCGTACGTTCATTATCTTTATATTCAGCTATACCAAACCCCGTCATACTTTTGAGCATCAATGTCACCAAAACATTTGTGTTTGCCAGCTATTTATTTGAATTTTCGTCTGTATCTTTTTGCCCTTCGGACGTGGCCCTCTCTGGAACACCTGAAGGTTGTTCTTCCTCCCGAACAGGTTTCATACCCATTGATTGGTTCTCCGGCACGGGTTTGTTTGGTGTTTCCTCTGCCACATTTTGCATGCCAACCGCAGAGGCATCACCGGCTTTTCTTTCCGTATGGGGAATATCACCGTGTCCATGCTGATCTCCATGTGCAGGATGGTTGTGCGTATGTTGTGTCTCAGGGGCTTCCTGCGTAATCATCGTACTTATCCCCCTAGCAGGGATGGATAACTTAAACAAAAAGACTGTAGCGACAATAAATGCAGCACCTATGAGGTAGGTAACTTTGGTTAAAAATGTACTTGTTCTCGTACCAAAGGCAGCCTGGTCTCCCAACCCACCGATAGCTGCCAATCCTCCACCTTTACCCGATTGCAATAAGATAGACCCAATCAGGAACACGCATAATACAGGTAGCACAATCTTTAGCGCAATGACTAAATTTAAAAAGTAGAATGCATTTAATATTCCAAAGATAACAATGATCGCAATTCCCCATTTAAATGCCTTTTCAGCCCTTACCATGTAACTCTCCCAATAAAAAAAATACCAAAAACATTAATGCGTTGATGCAACCTCAACAATTTTCAAAAAGGAATCCAACCGAATACTTGCACCACCCACCAGAAGGCCATCAATCTCATGCTGTGCCATCAATTCTCCCGCATTCTCCGGTTTTACACTTCCCCCATATTGGATATATAAGCTGTTTGCAGCGTCGTTACCGTATTCAACCATTACAAAGCTTCTGATAAACGAATGAACTTCATTGGCCTGCTCAGGTAAAGCCGTTTTTCCCGTACCAATAGCCCATACAGGCTCATAAGCAATCACAATATCTCTTATGTGATCTGCGCTAATTCCTCGCAAACCCTCTATTAATTGATTTTTGATCACATGTCTTGTTTTTCCATCCTCTCTTTCATGTAATGTTTCTCCAACACAAAAAATCGGTTTTAAATTGACGGACAGTGCCATCTTTATCTTGGCGTTGATAAAAGAATCGTTCTCATTAAAAATATGTCTGCGTTCGGAATGACCTATAAGCACGTGAGTACAACCAACTTCTTTTACCATGATAGCAGAAATCTCACCCGTATAAGCACCGTTTTTTTCACTATGAATATTCTGTGCTGCTATGCAGATAGCACTACCCTTTAACACCTTGCAAACATCGTTCAAAAAAACAAAGGGTGGACAAATTCCACACATAGCATCGTTTCTATCGTCCAGACTACCTCGGAGCGATTTTGCAAATTCCACTGCTTCCCTAAGTGTGAGATTCATCTTCCAGTTTCCCACAATAAAAGGCTTTTTTATCATTGGTTGCAGAATTACATCCCCTCAATCACACTTTGGAAATGATCCCAAAATCTTCATATCAGAACATCTTTTAGACACTTCATCGAGGGCTTTTTTTATCGTTTCATTCGATACATGTCCTTCGAAATCCAGGTAAAAACAATATTCCCACGCCTTTTTTCTGGTAGGTAATGCCTCAATATTTGTGAGATTGATATTAAAGGTTTTGAAAGGTTCCAGTATTTCCAATAACGCCCCAGCACGATTTTTTATGTAGCACATCACTGCCGTCCTGTCCTTTTCACTTGGCGCACCGTATTCTTTGCTTAAAACAAAGAACCTTGTTATATTATTTGGGTTGTCTTCAATGTTTTTACAAAGAATATTCAATCCGTACTGCTGCGCTATCTCCGCATTGGCAATTACCGCACAATATCGCCCTTCTTTCCCGGATTTTTCAGCATCAGCAACGATGCGAGCAGCCTCGGCACTGCTGCTGACTTCGATTAATTCAGCACGAGGAAGATTACTTGCCAACCAATTTTTGCATTGCGACAAAATCTGGGGCTTCGAGTATACCTTTTTAATCTCCTCTTTGGCACAGTTTGTTATTAAAGCATGGTGAATTGGCAAAATAATCTCGGCACACACTTTAACATCGAATTCCACGAACATATTTAATGTCTCTCTGATTCCACCCTCTGTGGAATTTTCAGCCGGTACTATTCCATAATCACTTCTCCCGGCTTCTACATCCCTAAAAACATCATCAATACCCCTTACCGGAACGTACTCAACGGATGAGCCAAACTTTTGTTTAGCGGCAAAATAACTAAAAGTCCCTTGAGGACCAAGATATGACACCTTTATAGCCTTTTCCAATATCAATGAACCAGCCATTAACTCGCGATATATCGCCATCAAACAATCGTTCGTCAGAGGTCCTTTATTCTGGGATATAATACGTGAATACACTTCTTGTTCCCTATGAGGGGCATAAACTTGTGCACCATTGTGTTTTTTTATTTCACCAATTTTCAATACTACTTTAGCCCTTTCATTCAGTAGCTCTACAATCTTTGAATCCAACTTATCGATTTCCTTCCTTAAAAGGGTTATATCCATAACAAATTTTTAGGTAATTCCCGCTCTCTATTAATTTTATGTTTAGTTATTGATTACAAAGCATTTAGATTTATATATTTATCGACAAATTTATCAGAATTCACGATAAGAGTCAATAAAATTAAGTTATTTCATTTTTTAATTGACTGTGAATAAAAGGTTGTTAAAATAATTAAACGGAGTTTTTTTAGTTGCTCTAATATTTTGTAAAAAGGTATGTTATGACGAATTTGTCATAGCTATCTACGTTCTTTGAACTTATACGGTATCTTTAATTAACCTACCTAATTTTTTCTCAATTGTATTTTTATATTAAAACTTTTTAAGTTAGGTACTTATATTTATTATGTAATCTTCATCGTATTAAGTCTTTATCAGAAAGGAAGATATACATGGTAGGTGGACGAATCAAAGGATCACAACAAAGGATCGGGATATTCGTTGATGTCCAAAATATGTTCTATTCGGCAAAGGCGCTACACCAATCTAAAATCGATTACAGTAAACTTTTATTAGAAATTGTAGGTGACAGAAATCTCATTCGTGCAATTGCATATGTTGTGCAAAAACCCGACGTAGACCAATCCAGTTTTACTGATGCATTGAGTCGCTTGGGGTATGAAATCAAATCGAAGGAACTTCGGTTGAGACCCGACGGGACGGCAAAGGGGGATTGGGACATGGGTATTGCTATCGATTCCATCGCAATTGCGCCAAAGTTAGATACAGTGGTGCTCGTAAGCGGAGACGGAGATTTTGCGCCACTTGTGGAAATGTTGAAGGCACACGGCTGCCGGGTAGAAGTTGTCTCGTTCAGACGCAGCACGGCCATCGAGCTTATTGATGCAGCCACGAAGTACACAGCCATAGAAGAATCAATGCTATTCAAGGAGAAAAAGTTCCAAAAAAATGATACTCCAAACGAATAGGCACATGGATCCGGAAAAACTCAGTGAGTGTCAATTGGCAATAGGATATTACTTTAACAATACCATTGTGCTTGAAAGGGCATTGACCCATACTTCCTGTAAATTAGAAAATAACTTTTCTAATGAGCGTTTGGAATTTTTGGGAGACGCTATATTGGGTATGATCATTTCTGACTATCTTTACAAGACATTGCCCCAATGTAGCGAGGGCGAGTTAACAAAGATAAAATCCGTGGTGGTAAGCCAAGCGACACTTGCCAAAGTCAGTATGGAAGCACATTTAAAAGATTTTCTTTCTGTGGGAAGGGGTTTAAATGACCGGAATTTTCTTCCGAAATCCTTACTGGCTAATGTATTTGAAGCGGTAGTTGCTGCAATATATCTCGACGGTGGCCTTGATCCCGCCTATAATTTTACAGTAAAGTATTTAAAAAAAGAGGTAGATATAGTCTGCAAGGATCAGCATGAGAAAAATTACAAATCCATCCTTCAACAGCATAGTCAAAAGGAATTCGGCGTTACACCGAGTTATCGGGTCCTGCAGCAAATAGGACCAGATCATGGAAAATCGTTTGAAGTAAGCGTGCTCATAAAAGGTACTGAATATGGTAGAGGATGGGGTAAAAGCAAAAAGGAAGCAGAGCAATCCGCCGCGAAAGAGACATTGAAAATTATTATCCCTGATTTAATTCACGAAAACAATAATAAATCCTGTATTTAATGTTATGAAAGGAGTTTTTATTATGGCAAAGAAGATAAACAAAAAGAAAATAGTAGGTATCTGCCCTGTAGGTATGATAAAAACAAAGTGTCCCAGCATCAGAAGGACAAGGCAGATCCGTGTCAAGTTATTAACGTTACAAAGAGGAAAAAAGATTGACACCGATCGGGTAATAAAGCTTCGGTCTGCATTAAAAGAAAAGAAAAAGAGGGGCATTGCCGGAGATTGCGAGACCTGTAGCTTTAACACAGCGAAAGGCGCAGATACTCCAGTTACCTAATAATTAGGGGGATGACCTTACGAATGAAAAAACATAGTATTTGTTGAACGAGACATTATAAATCGTTTTTCTTTCATGCTTATTGAGTTAACTCAGCATAAGGAACCTGTGAGTAATATTACCATATTCACATGCTGAGGCAATTCAATAAGCATTTTTCATTTTATAAAATAAAATTTATAACAATGCTCTCCCATAATCCATCCGCAACTTCCCACATATAACTTCTGCATTTTTATTTTAAAGTTTTTTCAAAATTTTCCGATATTCAGGATATTCAGAAACTCTTTTTTTTCTGAATATTTTCCCGTGGTACTTCTTTGCATCAAACAATATCGCCATATGCTAAATTCAATAAAAATATGCACATTATTAATATTTATTGGCATTAATCTCAAGTTTGTCACAGAACATATTATTAATGCACTCATCTTTTTTCGTATTCTGCAATCGGGAGATTCATATCTTCGGTATGATATTCATACACCAAGCATACCTGACATGTATGGTGATATGATAACAGTTATAGTATTTGCTATAGCATATCTGTTCTTTATTTCCGCTGATACAAAAAGAACAGCAATCGGTAAGTACTTTAATATCCAGGATGAGTTAGGTGATGGGTATCTACAAGTTATCAGACAAATAAAAAATTATATGAAAAAGACTGGCGTGGTATCTATCCTTCCACTAGTACATCTGGAATCCTCCAAACAGATAATAAATTCTATCCGATGGACAAAAGGGGTATTCTTTTTGGGTATTCTTGTGGGATTCGGTTTATACCTTTTCTCAAAATATGTATTATCCATAGGGTTAGAGATATTATCTATTGAAAACAATTATATATCCTTCGTTTTAAATACCTTCAATGACGTAATAAAATTATGTTCCTGTCTTGTTTTTGCTTACATTTATTGCAGTTATTTATCTGCAAACAAGGGCATCAGCATTTCGCTTTATTTGTTCCTTTTTATAAGAAACTTTTTTGCAACAAACTTCATTGGATTAATGACCGAGTATGATTTGCACATTCTTGTTCCCTTTTTGGATATCTTAGCACCTTTGATTACCTTTTACTCCATCTGTTGTATTACAACCAGATATAGGTCAACACGTCTTTTCAAAATAATTGGGAAACACAAATATTATCCTTACAAAGTAAGGCTTTCTACAGGAAAAACAGTAATTTCATAAACCAACTTTTTCTTATCAAGCGTTTAATCTGTAGTGCTCAGAACTTCACGTTCCAGGTATGGATAGTTGAGGAGTTGGCTCATTTCGGATGTGATGGCTTCAATTTCTTCTTCTTTTAAATTTGGATTAAATACATCGAATTCCCGGTCTTCTTTCGGATAATAGAGTGTAATAATCTCTTCTCCGTTTTCTCTTTTAAAAGATTTTAATTTAAACACCTTTTTTCTGATCAGATAAAGTGCAAGTACATACCGGAGATTTCTTTGGTGAGTTTCGCAGTTTCCTTCCAATCTCATAAACATATCTAACAAGACTTCGATATTTATAAATGCTTGAACGGGTTTATCCTTCTTTGGCACCTTCGTTTTCCAAAATGAAAAAGGTACACTTTCCTTGCCCTTATTCCAGCATGGGGTGCAAAAATCCTTCCGAATGAACGTATTACTTTCATCAAAGAGGGCAGAATAATATTCCTCCTCCTCTAAAAATTCCTTATTACAAAGAAGGCATCCGTTAGAGCCCCTTTTTATTTCCCATTCCATAGTAAATGCTCAATATGTAACGATTATCTCTTTATTTTTTCCTGAACGCGCCCATTTATCTCTTTGAAAAATAGCTCTGCCTTCTTTTCGGCATGGCTTATTTCATTCTGTACCTTTTCGACAAGGCTTTGGTTTTTGATAGTGGCAAGGTTTATTTCTACATTTAATTTTGCACATTGAAATGCCGCATCTGCCAAAAAACCTGCTACCCCGACATCGGAAATGAGATTCGGACTTACAATGTCTACTAATTCCCGTGTCTGTTCCAATATAGAAAGGCAACACATCGTTGTTTTTAATGGAACTTCCATTGCAATGATGGTTGCTTTTTGTATTTCCTCAGTCCGTTTATCCTTTTCCGCTTCGGTCGACTTTGGCAATTTATATGCATCATTGACCCTGCTGTAAGCTTTAATATCCTCTTCCATCAAGGACAACACGGTTTCTCTGCTCTTTTCACATGCTTCAAGTATCTTCTTCAGTTGAGAGTCATATTGCTTAAATTTTTCTCTGTCAATAGTTATATTTGCCGGCATTGAAGCCATCGTTGTTGCTAATGCAGCTACTAATGCCGCTACACTTCCACCGCCAGGAATCGGTGTTCCAGCCGCAGCGTCTTTCAAATATTTTTCGAGTGGTTCGTTTCTATACACAAACCCCTCACGTCTGAATAATAATCTCGGTATTTGCCGTCACAAAATCATAGAGTTCTTCCACATCGCCATTGATCATCCTGATGCAACCATTCGATGAAGCAGTACCTATTGTTTCAGGTTGTGTCGTACCATGAATTCCATACCCTGACAGGTTTGGTTTATCTTTGAAACCTATCCACCGTGTACCAAGAATATTCTCTTTGTGCCCATAAGGGAATACCCCTCCATCCGGTGAATACCATACAGGCTCTTTCATTTTATTTTTTACTTCAAATGTACCCACCGGTGTTTTATCGTTTTTCCCTGTTGCAATGCGATATTGCCTTACGTAATGGTCATTCAACATCAACGTCAGTGTAAAGTCACTCTTGCTAATGAATATTTTTGTCTTTCCAGTTAGTATTTTTAATTGTTCACCAATGTTCAATCGTGCGGATGCTTTACCGTTAATTTTCATAATCAACTCGTAGTTTGTGTTAAATTGCTTTGCAATTCTGGAAAGGATGTCACCGGGTTGAACTGTATAGGTTGTAGCATCCGGAGAAGGTGCAGGCGAAAAGATCAGTTCTTCGTTCAATTTGTCTAACAGTTCCTTTATCTCTTTTTGTTTTCCCGGTATTTTTTTATTGATAAAAAAATCGGATAAAATATTTCTTGCTTCGTATTTTTTCCCCTCTCTTAAATATTTGTCGACAATATCCAAGTCGGGTGTTTCTTGTTTTTTCGATACTGGTTTTTCGATGGGCTTGAACTCTTCGACTTCTTTTTTAGATTCTGCCTTGAGTTCGTCTGAACGAATGATAATATCTTTTTTGTAAATAACTAGGTCTTCCTCTTTTCTTGCTAATACAAGGGGCGCCTTCTGGTTATTTTCTTTAGATACTTCAAAATTACGTGTTTCGGCACATGTGGCAATATCAACCTTGGATAAAGCAGAAAGGACACATACTCCAAAGATCGTTATGAAAGAGTTTTGAATTGTCTTCATGAATGGGAATTAATATCACACCTGCATGGCATTGTCAAGCCAAAAGAGAAACAATCTATTTTAATATATTGATAATTATGGATACCCGGTCATTATGTTCATCCCCCCTAACGTTTCTTGTCAAGGGTTTATTGTTTCCGTATCCGACAGTAATCAATCGCTTAAAAGAAATATTACCTTTGTCGTGAAGATAATCCGCAACTATTTTTGCACGATCCAGAGAAAGTTTCCAGCAGTTATTATACTCTCGTGACGGCATAAAATTTTTTCTCGTATGTCCCTCTATAATAAGGGAACAAGGTCTTTCCCCAATCAAATCGATCAAACTATCCAAAGAATGTCTTCCCTCATTAGAAATAGCAGTATCATGCTCATCAAAAGAAACTATAACGGCCGCCGGTATGTGATCTTCTTCACGATTGATTTCGTCTACACCTTTATCACTGCTTTCCATTGGCTTATTTTTCCTGTCAGGATAAATGTACTTCATTTTACGGATGGCTTCTTTTTCCTCGCCATCACCCCAACCTGACAGTATCCCGCCCATACCGAAAGTTATTTCCCTTTTTTTCATCGATCTTTGAAATCCTTCAATAAACTCCTTTTTCTTTTCCTCGGTAAAGGTGTTTAGAACTATAAAAAAAGCCAGTAATAACGTCGCAAGCGATGCATACGATAGCATGAACATATCGGGAGGCTTTGAATCAAAAAACCTTTTTTTCTTTTGATTTCCTGCTGACATCTTCCTAAGAGTCTCCGACAAGCAGCACTGCCATGGTCATTTTTTTAATATAATAATCCCAATAGTATCGTTTTTATTTGCATAAGAGTTAGAATACCCTGATATTGCAACCCTTTGTGATTCAATATTTTCTTGGGTCACGAGAAAATCACATAAGTTGGCCGCTCTATCAACAGACAAATCTGTTGCCTCTGTATCGGGCTTTATAGCCATTCCCACATTGGTATCAATTATAATCTTACCGCTAATACTTCGTAATGCTATACCTAATTCCTCAAGAATCGTGTGTGTCTCTCTTTTTACCATAGATTCACCTTTTTCAAAACACAAATCTAAGGGAATTTCTATCCTGCATCCTATCTTAATATCTTCAATACTTATGTATTTAGCTAGTTTGCTTTCCTTGATAAAGTTTGATAAATAATGGTACGTCTCTTCGGCATCAATGAAATTTTCAACGGGTTCTTCCATTTCAGGACTTTCCAATGCACCCAGTTCATTTTCAAAAAGATTTTCAATTGGGCTTGTACCATCTTCCAATAAAAATTCTCCCCCATCACCCACAAAAGTTTTCTGAACCTCCGACATGGCCTTCTTATACTTATCCACATTGATGGTAGAAAGACTGATCAACATAACAAAAAAAGTGACAAGCAACGTTACCATATCACCGTAGGTAAGTAACCATCCGGGAGGTTCGTATCCCTTTTCTTCGTCATTCATTATGATGGTTTTCCTTCTTTTGCGGGACTCGTGGATATTTTATTGGCTACCTTTGGTTGCAGGAATGATTTCAGTTTATCCTCAGTTATCATAGGGGCATCCCCTTTTTGGATAGAGACTACCCCCTCCATAATAATTTCTTTCAATAAAAGTTCCTTTTTGCTTAAGGTATCCAGCCTGCCGGCAAGCGGCAAAAGCATGAGATTCGCCATGATAACCCCATAAAACGTGGTAATAAGCGCCACGGCCATACCCGCCCCGATCTTTGAGGGGTCATCGAGCTTTTTCAACATATCAACAAGCCCAATCAACGTTCCTATCATACCAAAGGCGGGGGCCATCAACCCGGCAAACTCAAGAATCCCCTTGCCAGCTGAATGCCTCTGACGGATATTGTCAATTTCTGTACCCAAAATACCTCTTAAGGTATCAGTATCAGAACCATCTACCAACAGTCTCACCGCCTTGATCAGAAACTCATCACTGATCTTTTCGATTTCCTTCTCCAGTCCCAGAAGACCTTCACGACGGCTAATCTTACAATATTCAACCAACCGCTTAATCTCTTCCTCCGCCGATCCAGTCTTTACAAAAACAGTTTTTTTTGTTATACCAATCGCACCCATCACAGTGGGAATAGGAAATCTTACAATTGTTGCTGCTACTGTTCCCCCAACTACGATCATAATTGATGGTATATCGATATACCCCATCACAGCGGTTACTCCGCCGCTCATTACTATACCTACTATGATCAATCCAGCACCAATTATAAGACCGACCAGCGCACCGGGATCCATAATTTCAAGCTCCTTACAAAATTAATGTTATCTAAGGTCAAAACTTTTTTCTTAATTTATTATTTAGCGGTTGAATATTATAAATTTTCTTGAATAAATCCAGAACGACACCGTGTCTGAACTAATTATCAATGTTAATTTTGTAACAAACGAAAGCAAATAATATGCCTCGTAATTTAACGGTGCCTCTAAGGAGAGTCAATCTACACAATATTCATGAGATAAGTATATATGCTCATGAAATATACTATGAAAATACCTCGAGTATCAATTACCTGGTTATGAATTGTTTAATTTTCTTTACTTTTGAATACCATTAAAAGAAAAACAGGTATTGTGTGCTTTTTGTACTATTGTAGAAATTTTAGACAAACCTGATGTGCCTGAAATCAACGTCTAAGTAGGAGCATGATTATGCCATAAGCCTCAGTTAACAAACAGTTATGAAATATCCATATCAATAGTATTACACAGGGGAATGAATGAGGAACAAGGAGGTAATTTACGTATTGGAAGTTCTATGGCGTATTTAAACTGTACGTTACCATAGTGTCACTGTAGCAAGGATTACACAAGGCGTACGTATATATCCCGTGCGATAGCACTGTCAAGGGCAATTTGCGTCTCGCCCATCTGGATTACATACGTCGGTTGTCTTTGATGAAGTCGGATTTGAACGCCGGGCAATAGACCCATGGATGATAGTCTATCAAGCCGCCCATGGTATTTTGTTACAATGTAGGATACTTTCGCCGTATCCCCTGACCTCAGGTCTGATAACGGCATCACGACAGGCCTTATCTCTTTATTTGCCTTTTCACAACACTCTCCGGGCGGTATAGTCTTTCCATGAGGACAAGTTACCGGATGTCCCAATAAAGTGCATATACTGGTTGTGACTTCCTCATCCAGGATATGTTCAAACTTACACGCGCTGGAATCCATGACATCTTCTTTTACATCTAAGACATCGTTCAACAGCCTTTCTGCAAGCCGGTGTCTTCTAATGACTAATCGTGCATCCGCCCTGCCTTTCCTGGTAAGTTCTACCCTATTATTCACTATTTTAATAAAATCCTCATCAACGAGGGCATGCAATTTCTCTTCTGCTGTGGGAAGATGTATCTTTTTTATTAAAGGATCTTTTTCGACTTTTCCACTCTCTTCTTCTATTGTCCATATCAATTCCAAAATTTCTTCTTCACTGGGCTCTGTCATAATTCAGTCTTTTCCCCCTTTTATCAAGTCTATCCTAAAAAGATACTGTGGCCTCTTTACCCATAATACAAGCAGCATAATTATCATTACTAAACTACCGCCTAGCAAATCAATTTCTTTATGGTAAGCGCCAAATGATATAATCTTCGATATGAATTCTGTCAATATGATTCCCGACACAAAGGCAAGCAGTGAAAATACAATTTTATTCTTCCTAAGCCAATTTTTCGTATCGTGGAGTACAACCTCCTGCCCGATCTGAATCCCGCTAATCGCAGCCACTTTTATAATATCACGTACGCCCATCTTCTTCAGACAGGTAGAACAACTCCCGCATGCTGTATTTTCTTTGATAATACACACCTCTGCAACCTTGCCTGAAATAGATATTACCTTCCCACGTATTTGCATCCATTAAAACTGTTGTAAAATGAACCTTAAAATACCACCAATAAGTATAGAATACGGTAAGATAAATGCAAACATGAAAAATGCATTTTTTACCCCCTGCTCTTTAATCATCACAAAAAAATTGGCAAGGCACGGAATAAATAACGTAATCACAACCAAAGAAACCAATAATTGCTTGGGGTCGATACCAGCACTCCCGCCTTTTTCTTCCAACGCCTTAAAGATGCTCACGGCGCCATAATCCCTCCTCAAGAATCCCAGGATAAACCCTTGCGCTGTTTCTACCGGCAGTCCCAAAAAATTCCGGACAATTGGCGCACTTATTCTCTCCATAAAGGAAAGCACTCCTAATTTTGTTGCCACAAATAATGCTAGGGTACCGAGCATAAATAAAGGCACGGCCTCCTTTAAAAACCAGTGGACCCTATAAAACGTCTTGATAAAGATGTTCGATAACTTAGGCATCCGAAATGGAGGTATCTCCATTAAGAAATCAGAAGGGGCCCCTGGCAAGACCTTGGACGATAAATAGCCAACAAAGAGAAGCTGTGTGCAAATGACAAAAACGTATATGGCAAAATATGTCCCTGAAACCCTGCCCAGCACACTTGAAATCACACCCAATTGTGCAGAACATGGTATTGCCAATGCCAGCAGCAAGGTTGCAATAATCCTCTCCTTTTTTGTATTAAGGATGCGGGTTGTCAGGGTCGCCATGGTATCACAACCCAGACCCAGCACCATCGGAAGAACAGCCTTCCCATTCAGCCCTATGCGCTTAAATATCTTATCCACCATAACAGCGAGACGCGGGAGATAACCACTGTCTTCCATAATTCCAAACGCCAGAAAGAAAAACCCCACAATGGGAAAAACAATGGCGATTGCATAGGTAAGCCCCACACGCACTAACCCGGATTGTTCATTCAAAAACAATTCAAAGATAATATTGTCCTTGCTTATCACCTTCTGTGCAAGCAATCCAAAATAATAATTAAACCCCTGGAAGTTTACATGGGTAAACACATAGGTTTTTTTAATAAAGGGAATATATACGTACAGATCAAAACCACCCGAAGGTATTAAAGAGCGGCCAAACACCTTCTCTTCAAAAAAATCTACGCACGTTCCGGCTCCAAACTCCCCCACAAGCTTATAAACAATCCATAAAATGACAATCAACAGAGGAAAGGCTGCTATCGGATGCATGGTAACGCGCCCCAATATCTCTGCAATCGTACTCTTTGCCTTGTATTCTCTCAAGTAGAGGTATAGTGAGAACCATAGAGATGATATAACGCCGACTGCAAGAGGCGTGGCAAGTGTCAAAATACCGCCGAAAGGAAGTCGAGATGAAATGAGATACATCAATAATGCCGTGAGCTTATGTCCCATGAAAAAAGAGACCAATGGCACAAGAAAATAAAAGAATATACCCCTCACAACCGGATGAGTTTCTTTTTCCTTCCTGAGGGTAAGCGTTACTTTGTCAACCAACGAATCTACAAAATTTGCCCGTTTGATGTTAATTACATAACTCAATGGGTTGCTAAAATGGCTTTGGATACCTTCTCGAATGCATTGGATTTCAGCAAGTGAACCGTTTGCGAGTTTATGTCGTAACTTTTCTTCGAGGGCTTCATCACCCGATAAAAGCATTATAGCCAGTGCCCGTTCATTCACTGTCGTCTTACCCTGCAATATTTTCTGTATCCCTGAAATGCCTTCTTCGATTAAGCTCCCGTAATCAATATGAAGTTTGGGTACTTTTGCGATTGGTATAGCACTAAACAGCGCGCTTATCCCTACCCTGTGTGTGGCAATAGTTTTCACGACAGGTACATTCAAAATTTCCTGCAATACATCTACATCAATATTCATACCCCTATCTAAGAGTTCATCCCACATATTTAACACCAACACAACGGGGAGTCCCATTTCTGCAAGCTGGGTGGTAATTAATAAACCACGGCGGAGATTCTTTGCATCCGCTACCTGGACGATATGCTTCTTGTACTCTTCCAAAAGCATATCCCTTGCAACACTCTCATCCTCAGAAAGGGGAATGAGACTATTTGCCCCCGGTGTATCTACAATCTCTATTCCACCGTCCAACCCTTTGCAAATGCCTTTGGAAACCTCCACGGTTGTTCCGGGGTAGTTCGAGACCGTCACGTATTTCCCTGTCAATAAACCAAATATCACACTTTTCCCGACATTTGGGTTTCCCACCAGGGCAACCTTATAGGTATTCATATCAACTACAGACATTTGCTCAATCCTATTCTAAAATTAGGCCTTCGGCAACTTTTATTCTACATGCAGCACAACATAAATGCCGCTTTTGCGGAATTTCTCCCACGCTACATTCCCAGTTTGAAATTCCTTGTATAATAGGTAATGGAAAATTAATTGAAATTGAGTCTCTTTATCGCAAGTATAATATTTTTAAAAAACAAGTCAAACTTTTTCTCCATGGATTTGAAGGCCAAAAATGAGTTGGGTTAGTATTGTCAACTGGCAGTTGTTGTTTTTAATTTGAACTCAGCAAGCTGGTTAAGAAAAGGCAGGTATTTCCATTGAGTATTATATTTCCCACTCAAATCTTTGATCATTTGATAATACTTCTCGTATAAGTCATTTAAAACTTTATTGTAATAAGGATTACAATAAAAAACACGACACCCAAGCGTTCGAAAGTCTCTAATACTGCATTGATTGTCCTTCAGAAAAGGGCAAATGTTGTCTGAAATGTTGAAATCCGGTACTTCCACATTCCGGGTAATAAAATTGATTTCTATACTACTCGCATAAAGAACATGATCAAAGGCGCTAAAATTGCAACACGTTCCACACCCATTACAACCCGGATTCAGCAGCGTTAACTCTTTTTCTAAATGTTGATAGATTATTACTAATTCTGAAGAGAGATTCAACCCTGAGGGGCTTTCCATTATCATATACTAAATTGACAAAGGTTTATTCCATTAATTTCTATGCCATTTATCCTTCAATAATCGCAGAATGAACGTTTTATCATCGTCAAACCGTTCATGGTGAGTCTTCGGCGTGAACTCAGACGAATGCTTGTCGAACCATGATGAAAGGACAAACATTTGTCATAATAGTATATTAGCCAAAACGCCCTTCGTATATTTTTAAATTGCCCTGTATCTCCTCCAGTGTATGTAACTTCCCTTTATCTATGCCGGGACACGTCTTTTTTACTTTTTCCCATTCAGACCTGTTTTCTAAATTCGATGTCCAAAATGGAAAGGACCTGCACTGACATGGCCTTACATCATAAATCTTACAACCATTATCATACATAATGCAGTCGCCATTGCCATATTCCAGCAAACTGAATCGGTCATTTATAGTCCTCAAATAGTTTTTTGCAAATGCGTTCTGGGTAATACTCAGAAATGCCGATATTTTTTCGATCTCTCTTTTATTAACCCATACCACACCAGGTTCACCACGACAGCATCTGCCGCATCGCTGACATTCAAATCTCAACCCTTCTTTGTACCAGGGTAGAATATTTTCTTGAATATCCTTGTTTTTATTCGTTTTAAATCTATTCATATGCTATTTTCGTTACCCCTTATCTTTAAAAATGCCACCCTTAAAGTATTTTGATATTTTATAATACCATTACTTTTGTAAAATACAATACATATCATACTTTTCAGGCTGTTTCAATGTATTCACAAATGGTTGTTGGTTCAGGTATTGGCAGACCATCTTCTCTTAAGCCATCTATATGAAATGAAATGGCTTCTTTAATATTTATTTCGACTTCACCAACTGTCGAACCAGTAGAAACACAACCGGGTAAATCCGGAACATATGCCGAATAATTATTTGGACCTTTTTCAATAACTATCGCGTAACGCATATCTTATCCTTTCTTTAATTTACTTGCCAGGCATGAGGTCGTCCGATAATTTACCCGGAACAGTAACACGCCCTTTTTGGTAGGGTGTTTGTATTGTCGATGGCTGCCTTTCGTTTCAATCCAATACCATCCATCTCCTTCAATAAGTTTTATGATATCACGAACTTTCATTTACTCAGGTAAACGCCAGATGCAATGTAAATGATCTGACAACACCACGATCCCATCAATTATAAAAATGAAATAGATATTTAATATTGATGGGTTCACTTCGTTTAACCCATCCTACTTAACTATGTTTTTTGTGTATGTTGGACACAAATAAAGACGTTTAACAATCACGTTGATCCTATTATTAAACGCTTCTTAATTGCCAATAACTTCTACAGCATTTTTCCGATAATACTCCATAACCATTTTACATCAAAAAATATTCCTGCATTTACAAGTATGATTCCAAGACTAAAAATCAGTTTCTGCCTGCGCGCAATCCCGAAGCGCTGGAGTGCATATAGCGGTCGATCCAAAAAAGGCCAGAACAACCGATGGAACAACATGACCAAAACCAATAAAAGATGCAACATAAACACTAGAACGGGGAATGCACAGACTGGAGCCAACATACTTATAAGCGCGGCAGCGATGCCAAGAAAATTAGGCTCTAATTCCATAGTTGTCATTAGTAGAAGCAACTTACGCAGTGCTATAAACAGCCCAACTGAAATCGGAAGGTTCATGACTATTACAAAGAGTATCTTGACCGCTGAGTCGAGCCCAGCATCCCACCGCAGTATATATCGTAAGATTGCTACAAACGTTGCATTGATTAGCACTAAGCAAAGGATGAACAAGGATGTAATCGTCAGTCGAACCATTACTGGAAATGAAACGAATTTATCCGATATCTTGATACCAACTTCGTATGTTGTTTGAAAATAGCCAAGGGATGTGTATACAAAAATAGCAATCAGAAGGAGTATCAAAGTCCAAGTAAACTGATATATTCTTTTTGGTAATAGAGTTGGCAATATGCCGATCCATAAAAAAAACATTGTAACGACTACAATGCAAAAAAGGTAAGAAGGAGAGGCGGCGGGGCCTGTCATAGTAATACCCAGCGCATCCCAGCGTGAGCCTCCTATCTGAACAGTGAAAAAGCTAAAGCTTGTAGAATTACCAGCCTTGTGACTCAAAGCTAGTAAGAAGTATAAAAAAGAAAAGGTGGCTAAAGAATACCACAGTGAGGAACCCGCAGATTGCAAAGAGCATAATTGTTTACCAAAGATCCTGTCAATCCATAAACACACCAGACCAGAAACATGCCGCATAAAGCGTGTTTGTCGTGACAACGCTGTACTCTTGGCGTCGCTGATTTTTATCCACCATTCTTCAAGTTTGTTCTGGAGTTTACCTTCCTCATCCTCATAGAGGAAAAAGGCTATGTAGAAACACAAGACACTGGCAGAGATTAAAAGAAAACGAAACAAAATCATTATTGCAGTAATCACACGCTTTTACTCATTTTTCAGGCCAATGAATCAAATAAAAAAACAAAAAATAAGGGTCACCTACAGAGAAAAAGGAATAGCGAGCAATAAAATCAGAATCTAACATTTGAAAAATAAATCTGGGTGGATGTCACAACGAGGTATGGCGCTCCTGCGAACAGGATTCAGAGAGGCTCTATAGCCGTTGTCCTGACGCCCCAGGATTTCTCAACCTCATTCCTGGTATTTGGACCGATGATCATCCACCACAAAAACACTCCCACGCCTTACAAAGGTCAAGGGTATTTTTTGTTTAAAAGAGCCCACGAATGACGCTAAAGTACGCGAAAAGGATTCCGTACGTTTCGTGTTTTTCGTGGACAATTGAAATATTCCAATTATTGAGGGTTGAACCTGGGTTTTGAGGGGAGAAGGAGGAACACTTCCCTTATTTTTAGTTCCCCTTCTTTTCCTGTGCACCAAAGCGGTTATATACTATTCCACTCTTCGGGGCTTATATTAGCCTGTTTCAATATCCTTCTGATAAGGCCAACGTCTATATCACCCTTATGTGGATTGGGAATGATAAGCCGGATATGTTCTTTCTCCATCCAACTATGTTTACCACCGGGGTATGGGCCTTCGAATCCAAATTTCTTCAACTTCCTGATTAGCGCTTGCCGTTTACAGGGTCTCAGGCTAGACATGAACACGTTTCTTCGTTAATACCTTTGCGTCTGCTGCAAGACGACAGCCATGAATAACAGGCATTTTTTCGCCTTTCTTCAACCCGATGGTAACCCAAAGTTCAATAGCGTCTATGAGGTTTTCCCTGGCCTCTTCAAAATTTCTGCCCTGGGTAAAACATCCTGGTAAACACGGCGCCTCCGCAATGATTGCATCAGAGCTTTCGCCCTTTTCATAGTTGGCAGTTTTTAATATCTCTGTTATATATTCTCGAAATGTTACGGTCTTCATAGAGGCTAAAACTATAGTAAAAGTTATACTTTGTCAATAAAAAACCCTAATCTCCTTCAACAACAAATAGGGGAAGCCACCATTTATTAATTACAGTCTCCATTTAACGTCATCGCAATCCCTATTTTGCTTTTTTCGGGTGGATGTCACAAGGAGGTATGGCGCTCCTGCGAACAGGATTCTGTGAGGCTCTATGGCCTTTGTCCTGACGTCCCAGGATTTCTCAACCTCTTTCCTGGTATTTGGACCGGTGATCATCCACCCAAAAAAATACTATACCCAGCGCCTACAAAGGTCAAGATATTTTTATTAACGGAGGTGCCCACGAAACACCCGAAAAGACGCGAAAGGGATTTCGTATGTTTCGCGTGTTTCGTGGGTAACTGAAACATTCCAATTACTGGGATAGAACCTGGTTTTTTATATCCTCTGCAATGGCCTTCCCGATGGTGGGTATCTTTACAAGATCCTCAACTGCTGCGCCCTTAATATCCTTCAACGTCTTGTATCCCGCATTATAAAGATTTCTAGCCCTCACCCTCCCAACACCTTTGAGGGACACGAGCTGGAGGAGTTCTTCCTTGATGCCATAAAAAACTCTTACCCTCAAAAAAGATAACGGCTTTTCAACTTCCTTCAACCCAAAGACCTTGCTTATTTCACCCGCCGAGTAAAGGAGCCAATCTGAGAGTTCTATCAGCGTGCGAATGTCACCGGGGCCTACACCAAACTGGCCGACGACCTTGTCTTCAGGTGTCTCCTCCATCCACTGCATTAAGAGTAATGCCGTCTTTATCTCGGAAAGGATTTCATCCGATGGATATTTCTCGTCTTTTGGAATCAAAAGCCCGTCTACGTGGGCATGATACACATCGTACATCTCTTCGTAGTCTTTTTTCCTTAATTGAAGTGTCATCATGTCAGGGGTGTGGGCTATCATATGGAAGAGTGCAAATGTTTCCTTCTCTTTTGGCTGATGCAAGGCGTCTCTCACGATTACGCCTGTCAGAGGGTCTATGTAAAGGTCTGAGACGCGGCGGCCAAATCGCGTGGCCACAAGACCCCTTTTATCAGAGATCATTTCTTCTTTTTTGAGGAAATTAACAACAGTATTCGTTACGGATGCAAGGGATTCAGTGCCTTCCTGATAAGCGAAAAAGGTTTTCTTGAGGAAATCCATTAATTCTGCCCTGCTTCTGGTAAAGACACCCGCTATGGATGCAAGGATATGTGATCTGAGGGCAGATTCACTGGCAAGCTGGGAGTCGATCTTTTCGGGTTCCCCGCCTATGTAGCTTTCCATGAGATATTTTTTGTCTCTCTCATTTCTGGCAATGACGACGGCCTCTCCATACTTATCAAAGCCCGGCCTTCCTGCCCTTCCAGACATCTGCTTAATCTCCATAACCGGTATGGGTTGCATTCCAAGGCCGGACTCGTATCTCCACCAATCCCTGATGATCACCCTTCTTGATGGGAGATTCAGCCCCATTGCCAATGTTGTAGTGGCAGCCACGAGCTTTATCTTGTTGGCCCTGAAGGCATCTTCCACGATCTTCCTCTGCGAAGAGATAATGCCTGCGTGGTGGAAGGCAACACCGTTGCTTACGCATTCGGCAAGCTTTTTACAGAGATGGGTTGGTTCCGATGACGCCTCTAAAACCTGTCCGGATAGCTTTTTCAGGGATTGTATTTCCTGTTCTGAAAGCAATTTGGCGACATCGGATAAAACCATGTGCGCAACGGCCTCAGTTGACCTCCTTGTGTTCACAAAGACGAGGGACTGTCCGCCATCGTTTATGGTCTCAAGGCCGAGGTTCACCACATCCAGGGAACCTTCCTTTTTTACCTTTGACACACCACCATCCTGAAAGGTGATGGCATTATTGAAATACACCCCTTCCCTAAGGGGTACGGGTCTCCAGTTGGATTCGATGAGTTGAGCGTCAAGCCATTGGGCAATTTCTGACGCATTCGGTATGGTGGCACTCAGTGCTATAACCCTGAGTCCCGGATTCATCCACTTCAACCTGGTGAGGACTACCTCGAGGGTCGGCCCTCTGTGAGTATCTCCAAGGAGGTGTATCTCATCGGTTACCACAAGGCTCACATCCCTCAACCATGAGGAGCGATGTCTGATGAGGGAGTCCATCTTCTCATTTGTCGAGATGATTAAATCTGCGTCGTACAGCCACGTATCCGCGCTGTCAAAATCTCCAGTGCTCTGCACAACTCTCATCCCGGCGTCTTTGTATTTCTTCGAAAAGTCATCATACTTTTCCCTTGCGAGGGCCCTTAAGGGCACAAGGTACACAACCTTCCCACCCATCTCAAGGAATACCTTCAGCGCCGCCATCTCGGCTATGAGGGTCTTGCCTGAGGCAGTGGGTGCAGCTACCACAAAGGAATCCTGTTTTTTTAAGAGACCTGCCTTTATTGCCAGAACCTGAGGCGGATAAAGTTCCTTAAGACCCGTAACAGTCAGGGTCTCTATCAGCCGCTTTGATCCACCATAAGCACTTAATTCGTCCACAATCATATAAAGATTATAAACCACAGAGGTCAATGAAAAAAGAAAACTCTTTCTATTTTTGAATAAACGGCATAGAATTACCAGCATTGATCCTGACCCGAACAAATTGGAAAAGACGAAATTCGAAGCACGAAATTCGTGAGGCAACCCTGTCAGGGTTTTAAACCCTGACAGGGTTAATTAAATCATATTTTTATTAAGAGCTGCAAAGAGGGTATCATCTTATGCAAAGGCTTATTGAAGACAGTTCTCTACGGGATAGGCTTTATATCTTCAAAGACAGGAATGAAGCAGGGATGCTTCTTGCCCAAAAACTTTTAGGATATAAAGGCACAGACGGCATAATACTCGGCATCCCTTCCGGTGGAGTCCCTGTAGCTGCTGAGGTAGCAAAGGCCCTCGTACTTCCCCTTGACTTAATCATTGTGAGAAAGGTCCAGATACCCTATAACCCTGAGGCCGGATTTGGCGCTGTCGGCCCTGATGGCAAGGTAATAGTAAACCAGGAACTTCTCAGCAGTCTGGATCTCACCGAGGAAGAAGTTGACCGGCAGATTCAGACAACAATAGATAAAATCAAGAGGCGGGACAAACTCTTTAGAAGAGGACTACCATTTCCCTCGTTAAAAGATAAAGTAGTAATCATTGTGGACGATGGACTGGCATCCGGCTATACGATGCTCTCCGCTATAGATTTCGTAAAAAGGCATGAACCACAAAAGATTGTGGTTGCAGTTCCGACAGCGTCGGATAGAACGATTGATTTTATTCTGCCTCACGTAGATGAGCTTGTTTGTCTTAATGTGAGAAGCGGATTTATTTTTGCTGTAGCTGATGCATATGTGAACTGGTATGATCTCGAAGATAATGAGGTAATTTCGATCTTAAAAAATTTCCATCCAGACTTTCAAAATACCAATATGTTACGATAAAATCAATTTTCCGAGTTTTCTGTTTTTTGTTGGTCTTAGCCATTGAAAAACGTGAACGGTAAATAGATACACTTATGAGCCACCGATTTGTTGTCCACGAACACGATGCTACTCATCTCCATTATGATTTTAGACTGGAAATGGAAGGAGTTCTTCGTTCCTGGGCTATTCCGAAAGGTCCTTCTATGAACCCATCCGAAAAACGCCTGGCAGTGCAGGTAGAAGACCACCCCATAGAGTATATTGATTTTGAAGGTATTATTCCACAAGGACAATACGGAGCCGGTGCAGTAGTTGTCTGGGATAGTGGAACCTACGTCCCCATTGACATGCAAAAGGACAAAATGAGTTTTTCCCTCAAAGGTAAAATTCTCAAGGGAAATTTCACCCTCGTTCATCTTAAGGGAAGAGCAAAGGGAAACGAGTGGCTCCTTATCAAACAGAAGGATAAGCATGCCATGCCTAGTTGGAAATTGGAAACAAAACTTACGCCAGAAAAGAAATCTCAATTAATGGAACGCATTCCTCCTTGCCAAACCTCATAATCCAGATATATTATTACACTCTATAAACCTTTTCCGGTGTAACAATAATCGTTACCTTTTTATCTTTCTTCTCCATGAGATATGAAAAATCCTCAAAGACCTGGACTTCGTGCACCATTGCCATCCTTGGAGTTCTTCCATCTATAAGCCCAGCCCCCGAAAGAATTTCATCCTCTTTGTCACCATAACCAGTGCCCTTACCGATCCTGTTCCCCTTCTTATCAACCGCCACAGCCCCAGTGAGATAGAGGTCTATCTTTGGAAGATTATCGTCTATCTTTACCGGCCTGCCATATCTGGAAAATCCTTTAATGCTTGATGCCTCAAATGCCTTTTCTGGAGGGATATCTTTAATGAGATAGAACCCCGTTAACTTCGGCGCAGCTACCAGGAGGATTTTTCCTTCTTTCAAAGCCTCACATCTTGCTGGATGTAAAGAAGCATCGGGAGCCGAAAATATAGCCCTTGCCTCCTTCCATTCTATGAGGGTTTTCAGTCTTTCCGCAGCAGCCCGAGAGCCGACAAAGTTGGGTATCCTTCCATAACAGGGTCGTGGAAAGGTGACAAGATTGTTTTCTTCCATGTAGGCCCAGACAGCCTGCCTCAGTTCCTGTTTGCTTTTGAAGGTTTTATTCATACAAAAGAAACTTTAAACCACAGAGGTCGCAGAGTAAAATAAATTTAGAAACTATTCTTGCTAATTATAAGATACCGTAAAACATAGTTACCTAAAATCAAGTGGGAGACTTCCCTTTGATCCTGTCCTTGCGAAGGCAACGTCATTGAATTCAGGTAAAGAGATTTTCTCTTCGGGGAAAGCCCGAAGGGCTGATAGAATATAGCCCAGGGCGACAGCCCTGGGATAAAGATTTAATAATATTTTTAGCCCTGAAAGGGCGAAAGTATTAAAAATTATAAGTCCTTGATATTGGGATGGTTTCCTGTTTTGCCTTAAAATTAAGGGATCGTTGGTATTATAACAATTCCATCCATTTCAATTCATTCTATTCTTTTGGATTGATTTTAGCACAAAATTAGCACAAATTATGACACATGAATTTACGAAAACACCAATTCCCGGATAGCCTGGAACGATTACGGGAGCATTCCCGATTTTTTGTAGCAGTTCATAGGGTCAGGGCAAAACAATTCAACAACCCTGACAGGGTTTCAAACCCTGTCAGGGTTAACACTGCTGTACGTTTCATTAAAACCTGGCAGAAGTCACAAAAAATCGGGAATGCTCCCAACGATTACCCTCAGTTCTTTCCCCAGAAGAAACGAAAAAGGCTTGCATTCTTCTTCATTTTTTGTATTATCATCCCTTCTAAGGAAAAAAACAATTTCCTATCATCTCTCCATATAAAGAATCTTGACATTGTAAAACGGTAAATGATAATCTCTGATTGTCTTCGCCAATGACGTTAACACGACGATAATCTACACCTATGTCTTGATCAAAGAAAGTCACGATATCCGAAGCCCGGTCGATGGGTTGTAGGCTGGATTATACAGACTGTATAATCCGGAATGGGCGATTGGCAAAATTGCAGAAAAAACTTGATATGAAACCAGTTACAATGCGTGACAAGAAGACACGGCAACTTCTTATATATATCGAGGCAGTCTCTGTTTGCCGTTTTATACAGACTGTATAATTATTGTTAGGCGGGAGATAGAGAATTCCCATGAGCTACACGCATGAGCAGATTGGCAAATTTGAGGCAGAGTACACGAGAGTACGCCGGAGCCTTCAAGAACTAATGTTACAAACCGTATTGGCTGGACAAGAAACAGGCCATGCAGGCGTGAAAGAGCATCTATTGTATGGCGCGGCGCGAAGATTGAACCTCCTAAAGAGATGTCTAAAAAATATATTTAATGAATTTCCCCTCACTGCCAGCAAACCACTCCACAGAGATGTAGTTCATGATGTCCAGATAAACCTGCACGCCTATGTCATGAATCTCTATGGTATTTTTGATAATTGGGCTTGGTCCTTTGTATATCGGCATGATTTGTTAGCCGATGTTGGTGGAAAACATGGAGTCGGTATGTTTCGCGAGAGCACAAGCAAGCATTTCCCTAAACCGCTTCGTGACTATCTTGCTTCTGAAACAATTACAGACTGGCATGAGAAATACCTAAAGTCTTATCGAGACGCCTTGGCTCACAGAATCCCTCTGTATATTCCTCCAGCAGAATTCACTGAAGAAGAGGGCGTGCGTTACAACGAGCTTGAAAGTAAGAAAATGGAACTGATAAAGGCCATGGAATGGGAAAAACTTGATGATCTCTATGAAGAACAAGAAAAAATAGGGAGACCATCTTTTATGTTTCTGCACTCTTTTGAAGGAGAACCCTCTGAGCCGGTCTTATTCCACCCGCAGTTGTTGTGCGATGGATTGGCTGTCGTTGAATTCGGCTCTCTGTACATGAAGCATTGGAATGAACCCGCCTAACAAGGCGCTCGTTCGGACGCAAACTACGCTGCGCTTCGTTTGCGCCGCACAGCTTTATCGTTCTTGGTGGAACTTGATGCAATCATGAACAAGCAAATTATTTGGATGACGTTGTTAACAAAAAGAAAAAGGGTTACATCTTGACAGGTTGTCCGAGAATGTTCCCACTAAATAAAAGACAATTTAACAGGTTAAACGTGATTCTGGATACCCGATAAAAGCGTTCGGGTATGACAAAAACCGCTCATGCAAATTTCTAACCGGACACTACTGCTAAAAAATAATCTTTTAGACAAATCTATCAAGATTCAGAATAACACTGACGACGGCCTTTGTTACATTTACCATAAAGGTAAAATCAAGTTTTTCGTAGTTATCGTACGGGGTATGATAGTAAGGATTTCTGAACATGGCCGTATCAGTCAACATAAGGGCTGGGTATCCGCGATTCCAGAAGGAGGCATGGTCACTCCACCGTGTTTGTGGGATAATATAACCTGATAACGGCACCTTATATGATACAATATAGAGTTCAGGGACATATTCATTCGTTATACGGTGGAAGGCATTCATAAGAGACTTAGACCTATAATTTGCAACAACACCGAGAAAATCGCCTCTTTCAGGTACAGGAATCTTCACCAATGGTGGGATATCCTGACTTCCCGGTGCTTTATTGGTATATCCAACACACTCAAGGATGAGGACAGCCGCGTATTTCCTTTTCCATCTTTTTGCCTCTTTTACAAAATGATTGCTACCGATCCGAAATCTGAAGGTCTGTAGTTGGGGTTCTTCAAAGGGTAAAGGCGACACATTGGACAGCTCTGTTGAGTCTCTGCCTGCTCAAAATCCCTGCTGCCTCAAGGAGCACGGCCACACCGCTGACGTTGTCATCACCACCCGGGCTTTTCCATGCAGCATCGTAGTGGGCACCTAAAAAATACATTCCTTTTCTCCATCACTTCCTTCTACGGAACCAATGATATTTCGAAATCTCCTTCCATAGAACGGCACATCCTGGTTCTCCACTTTGAGGTTAAAGGAGCGAAAGGTTTCTTCTATAAATTTAGCTCTTTCCTCTAAGGCATCATAATTCTCCCATGCATGACGCAATCCTTCCATGGCATGGACGTACCCTTGAATCCGTTCCTTGCTCACTTCTGAAAGCACTTTGTGAATATCGGATGACAACGCTTTTTGCCTCCCTTTTTGAATACACCTCCAAAACGCAGGTAACCACTAACACAGTTTACACTAATTTACGAATGATTTTTCTGATCAGGCAATATACTGTTATGAAGCGGAAGTCTTTCTAAAAAATATATGCCTTCTGGCCTTATATCAAACTTGAATGCAAAGACTTTTACGCCAGTCATCATAGCTACTTTTAACGTTTTTACATATTCGGGGTCTATCTCTTCCGCCGGTGCAAAACAGTCACAATCAGATCTCTGGACGATATAAAGCATACATGCATTGTATCCCATTTCAATAGCATTCATCAGGGAATTGAGGTGTTTTCTGCCGCGAACGGTAACGGCATCAGGAAACTTCGCAGCATGACCATCTTTTAATGTGACGTTTTTAACCTCCACGAAACATTCCCTTTTCCCATTTGAAAGAAGGAAATCCAGTCTTGAATTACCAAAAGTTGCTTCCCTTTTGATGACCTTATAAGGGCTTAATTCATGGATTAATTTTAATTCGATCAAACGATGGGCAAGGTCATTGGTCAGTAATGTATTTACTCCCACCCACATCCCATCGGCCTTGACCATTTCAAGGGTATAGAGGGTCTTTCTCTTTGAGAATTCATGATATGAAAGCATTACAGAAGTGCCAGTGTCCGAGCATCCCTTCATGCTTCCTGAATTGGGGCAGAATGCTGTTACAATCCGTCTATCAGGTAATTCCACATCGACAAGGAATCGTTTGTATCTCCTTAAGAAGACACCTGATTGTAAGGCATTGTAACGGTATATTTCTATCATAAATTGCAACTGCCACAGATTAATTAGGTTGCCTTTGGCAGCGACTCTTTAGATACACAGCAAATGCGGGTTAAAAACAACCCCCTCGCCCCCTTTATTAAGGGGGATTTCCTCGAGTCCCCCTTAGAAAATGGGGATTCAGGGGGGTGTCTGGTATGCTACGATACAATCTTTGAAATTCTTAATCATTTAATTAGGCCTTCGGCAACTTTTAAATGCAAATTTTTACCACAGCAGGCCACCCCCTTCACCCCCGCCAGCGGGGGACAGATGGTTTCCCTTCAGTTAGAAGGATTAAGGGACGTGTTGCGTGCATTATCACATACCCCCCAACCCCTCTTTTTAGAGGGGAGATTTAAAACTTACACAGTAAAGCCTGCCTTCCCGGGATGCGGTCATGAAGCATTTATTACACGATATACACCTGGCCCTTTCTTTATTACCCGATTGCCACCTCTTTATGAGATGGGGTTCTGATATAAAGGGCCTGGAAAGACTGAAAAATTGTACCAAACCTTCACGATACATCGCTTCCATTACCCCTAAAGAACGAAGTCCGCCCACCAATATCAAGGGGCACTTCAGGTGTGGTCTGAACTGCCTTGCGTATTCTTTGAAATACGCCTCCTTATCCGGACTGTTAATCGCAGACCTTGAAGGGATAAACTCACCGGATGCAAGTATTCCTCCGCTTAATTCGATGGCATCAATCCCCATATCTGATAATTTTCTACAAACCCATAAAGAGTCTTCCGGGGTAAGCCCTACCCCGTCATCAAAATCAGATGCATTTATCTTTATCAGTACCGGATAATCATTGCCCACGTTTCTTCTTATCGCATCATATATCTCAAAGATTATCCTGGCCCTGTTTTCAATATGGCCACCATATTTGTCAGTTCTTCTGTTCGAGTACGGTGAGAGAAATTGAGAAAGCAGGAACCCGTGCGCAGCATGTATCTGTATGCCGTCAAACCCCGCTTCTTTAGCCCTTCTTGCTGCTTGTGCAAATTCCCCAATAACTCTTTGTATGTCTTGAACGGTCATTTCAACCGGCGTATTTCCCGTTGTCCTCTCTCTGATTGCAAAAGGGGCTTCGGATGGAGTGTCTGTATGAATTTGGATCTGTGAGCCTCCATGGGCAATCTGTAACGCAACCTTACCGTTTTCTTTATGAACGGCATCAGCAAGGCGTTTAAGTCCTGAAATTAAGCTATCGTCATAGGCGCCAAGCATACCAGGATTTGCCTTTCCTCTTTTGCTGACATAGGCATACCCTGTCAGGATAAGGCCAACCCCCCCCTTTGCCAGCTCCCGGTAAATTCCCATGAGAGGTTCTGTAACCTCACCGTTTTCTCCTGCCATGCCTTCCCAGGTGGCAGCCCTTACGAATCGATTTCTTAACTCCATCTTCCCAATATTAGCTTTTTGAAAAAGTTCACTCATTGTTTTCCCTTCCATGTTAAAATACTATAAAAGTATCATATCGGAAAATATTTTCCCATAAAACTTATTATGAGTTTAAACGTTCGGGAAATAAAGGTTAAATCTATCCTCACTAAATCAGGAATCCCTGGCGCTGACTATTGCATTAATCCTTATGTAGGTTGTGCCCACGGCTGCCGGTACTGTTATGCAACATTTATGAAGAGATACACGGGTCATACAGAAGCATGGGGAAGCTTTGTGGATGTCAAGATTAATGCCCCGGAAATTCTCCAAAGACAACTCAAGAGGATGGCGCGTGGCCGTATCATAATTAGTTCAGTAACAGACCCTTACCAACCCCTCGAGTCAAAGTATAAAATTACAAGGCAGTGCCTTGAAGTCCTTTTACAATACCAGTTCCCTGTGGATATACTCACGAAATCCCCTCTTGTTCTGAGGGACATGGACCTGATTAAGAAATTTAAGGACATAGAAGTTGGTCTTACCATCACAACTGATGATGAAGAGATAAGAAAAGTCTTTGAGCCACATGCCCCATCGGTCATGGCAAGAATCAATACCTTGAAAACACTCCATAAGAATGGGATAAAGACCTATGCTTTTATAGGTCCCGTGCTGCCTATGAATCCTGAAACACTTTCAAGGGAAATAAGCCCTCATGTTGACAGTGTTATTATTGATAGAATGAACTATGCCTCAAAGACCCTCAGAATATACAAACGCATGCACTTGGATAAATGGCTTGATAAAGATTTTACTGATGATATTATTCGGAGATTAACGAATGGATTTGATAGAAAAATGGTAAATATCTGCTAAGGCTGGATTCGCTTAATCAATCCAGCAAAATTACTTTAAACCCCTTTCGTTTTGTTTATCTTTCAACTTTCATCCGTTCTATTATCATCTTCACCCTTTCAGGTGAGAAATCCCTTTCTTTGCAAAGAAATTTATATAACCCATTCCCATCAACGGCCAAAACCTTTCCACCCAAATCATCGAGATGTATCTCTTTTTTCAAAATGATAGGGGTAAATTTTACACCCATATAAATCACCTGTAATTGGCACGAAAATACCCCTCACCCTTACCCTTACCCTTACCCTTACCCTTACCCTTTCCAACAAAGGGCGAAGGAATTTTCCCTCTTTTGACTTCGTCGTGAGTCTTCGGCGTGAACTCAGACGAACACTCAATCGAACGATGAGAGGAGTTAAGTGAGGATGATATATTTTCATACCCTTTTGTGAGCTATTATGGCTCATGAATGTATACCCTAAATTTTAATCAATGGAATTTCCGGCAAGATATCCGGTGGAAAATGCCGCCTGGAGATTAAACCCCCCTGTGGGACCATCAACATTCAGCACTTCACCAGCAAAATATAGCCCTTCCAGGAGTTTTGATTTCATCGTCTTCGCATCAACTTCATTCAGACTTACACCCCCTGCTGTAACAATGGCCTCTTCGATAGGACGATGACGTATTAGTGTGAGATGAAGTCCCTTGAGTTGTTTCAGTATCTTCTTTCTTTCAGGCGTAGTTATTTGAGACACCTTTTTGTGAGATTCAATGTTACAAAGGTTCAATAGAATAGGGACTAATTTCTCTGGAATAAAAAAGGTCAGGCAGGATTTAATGACCTTGCTGCCGTGTCGTTTGATCTGATTTATGAGGATTTTATCAAGTTCTTCAGACGAGTGATGGGGTTTAAAGTCTATGTGTATTTGTACAATCCCATTGGGTAGACACTCGACAATGCGTTTGCTCATATCCAGGATACTCGGCCCGGAGATACCGTAATGGGTAAAAAGAGATTCCCCAAAGTGTTCCATAATTTTTTTGCCTCGTTGATAAGCTGCAATGTTTATATTTTTAATGGGGGTTCCCTGCAAGAATTTTACCCAGGTTTCTTCCGTCTCGAAGGCAACGATGGCGGGATATGTTGGACAAATTGTGTGGCCAGCAGAAGAGGCCAACTTATAACCATCTCCAGTACTGCCTGTGGCGGGATAACTAAGACCTCCCGTTGCAATGAGAACATTTCGTCCCAAAACATTTCCTTGACTGGTTTCTACCCCGAGTACATGATTATTTTCTGTATTGAGACGTAAAACGTGCGAATTGGTTTGTATTTTTACCTGGTGGTCATACAGGTAGCCCTCAAGCACCTTCAGGATTGAATCTGCCTTCTGGCTTTTCGGAAAGACCCTGCCCTTATTTTCCACAACCGTTTCTACATCGTACGATAGAAGGAATAAACGTAATTTTTCATTATCAAATGTTTCCAATGCCGTACGGAGGAAATGCCCGCCTCTTCCGTATGCATTTATGAGTACATCTAGCGGAGCTGTATTCGTTACATTGCATCTCCCTGAAGCGCATATGAGGAGTTTTTTGCCCAAGTGGTCCTTTTTTTCAAGGAGGATGACCTTTTTCCCCCGTTCTCCGGCACGGCCAGCGGCCATCATCCCTGCAGGGCCACCACCAATAACAATAAAATCGTAACTATCCGTTATATGTAGCAATCAAAACTCAAGGATAAAAAGTCAAAAATTACAGAGTAAAAATCAAAATTGAGGTATAATATCTGCAGCTTGCCTACTGCTTACCGTCAACTGTCAACTGAAACAAGCAAGCTAAATAATTTCAAAAAGATGTTTTTGCAATAATGCTATGAAGCAGCTTAATCGGCTAACCTGGTGATACCTTCTTCTTGTGCTATTTGAAGGGCATCCCCGAATTCATCAAAGCTGATACGCCGATTGATCTCCGGATATTTGTGGGCAATACCATAGGGATGATATTGATCCATTATATTTACATAGGTATTTAGCGAAATTTCTTTGGCCAGGAACTGCATGACCTTGTGCGTCCCGGCCAATCCATTGGGCATAACAAGATGCCGGACAATGAGCCCCCTCTCTGCAATACCGCGGTCGTTTACAACAAGGTCGCCTACCTGCTTATGCATCTCCTTAATTGCTTTCATGGCCACCTGTGGATAGTCTCCGGCCTTGCAAAATTTGGCTGCAACATCGTTGTCGGAAAACTTGAAATCGGGCATATAGATATCGAAGACCCCTTCCAAGAGTTGCAAGGTCTCCACAAGATCATACCCGCCGGTGTTATAAACTAAGGGTATGTTCAAACCGTCCCTGATGGCAATGGGAAGCGCTTCGAGTATCTGAGGTACGACATGGGTGGGCGTGACAAAATTAATATTATGGCAGCCCATATTTTGTAATTCGACCATCATTTGTGCGAATCGCTCAAAAGAAACTTCATATCCTTCTCCGAGATGGCTGATATCGTAATTTTGACAAAATACGCAGCCTAGACTGCACGAGGTAATAAAGATAGTTCCGGAACCATGTGTACCGACCAATGGTGATTCTTCACCAAAGTGCGGGTTATAACTTGAAACCTTCATCAATTTACCTACCTTACACACCCCCAATTTATTTTCAAGTCGGTTGACCTTGCATCGTCTTGGACATATCTGGCACTCTTTTAATAATTTTCGTGCCTTTACAATCCTCTCATCAAGTTTGCCCGTCCTGTACAAATTTATATAACTTGGTATGAACATAAATACTTAATATGTAATGACATAAAAATTTTTTGTTTTCACATTTTAATCTTCAATGTAAGTGTTATTAAATTAATTGTATGGCTTATTATTATATGAGTCAACAACAAATGACATATCACAAAATAACACCGGCAAGAATAAGCCAGATAAAATTATAAGTTGCCAAAAAAGTATATAATTTGATATATTTTATTATTGCCGTTGTTTGTTCGATAGAATAAATTTTACTTTTCAAAAAGTGCAATTGTAGGAACTGGTAAAATGACGAAAAGATTTTTTCCTAGCCTCTTTGTAATTTTCCTCTTTCTGGCTATAGTAACAGTTCCCCGTATTGCGTTCTCAGTAACAGAAAAGATTCCTTACAGCGATTTTAAGAAGCTGATTCAAGCAAATAAGCTGGAAGAGGTAATTATAGATTCCACCACTATTAAAGGGATTTTAAAACCTGAAGAGGGACAGAAGGCGAAAAAAATTGTAACAACGGTAAAGATAGAAGATCCAGACCTGATTAAGGAATTGATAGCGCATAATGTAAAATTCTCTGCTACAACGAATGGCGGATGGGGTCAAAGCCTTTTTTTTATTTGGTTTATACCCATGATAATATTTTTAATACTGATGTCGCGCATGAGGCGTGGGGCAACGGGGGCCGGACTCATGTCCATTGGTAAGAGCAGGGCAAATCTTTACATCGATAAGGATACGGGTGTTACTTTTGACGACGTAGCGGGAGTAGATGAGGCGAAGGAAGAATTGAAAGAGGTCATAGACTATCTTAAAAACCCGCAAAAATACCAAAGATTGGGCGGAAAGATTCCCAAAGGGGTATTACTGGTTGGCCCCACAGGGACAGGAAAGACCTTGCTCGCCAAGGCAGTTGCAGGGGAAGCAAAAGTACCATTTTTTTCCATTGGAGGATCGGGATTTGTTGAGATGTTTGTAGGAGTCGGCGCCGCACGTGTACGTGATTTATTTGCACAGGCACAAGAAAAAGCCCCTTGTATTATATTCATAGATGAAATTGATGCCCTGGGAAAAGTGCGGGCAGCAGCACCTATATCGGGCGGCCACGAGGAACGTGAAAACACCCTGAATCAACTTCTCCTCGAGATGGATGGATTTGACACAAGGAAAGGTGTTATTCTTATGGCAGCGACCAACAGACCTGAGATACTGGATCCTGCTTTATTGAGGCCTGGGAGATTCGACAGACATATTCTGGTGGATAGACCAGATATCAAAGGGCGGGAAGAGATATTAAAGGTACACTGCAAAAATGTAAAGCTTGGCAAGGACGTAGACATAAAAATCATTGCAGCAAGGACGCCAGGATTTGTTGGTGCAGATCTGGCCAACGTAGTCAATGAGGCAGCGCTTCTTGCCGCAAGGGTAGGTAAGGAGGCTGTCGGAATGGACAGTTTTGAAGAAGCCATAAACAGGGTAATTGCCGGACTAGAAAAGAAAAAAAAGGTCATGAGCAAAAAGGAACAGGAGATTATTGCCTACCATGAGTCGGGCCATGCCTTAGTGGCTGAAACAGTTCCTGGCGCCGATAAAGTCCACAGGATTTCCATTATTCCACGGGGAATTTCTGCACTTGGATATACCTTACAATTGCCGACTGAGGACCGTTATTTATTGACGCGGTCAGAATTATTGGACAGACTTGCTGTCCTTTTGGGTGGCAGGGTAGCAGAAGAAATTAAATTTAATGAGGTCTCCACGGGGGCACAGAACGACCTGGAACGAGCAACAGATATAGCAATGAGCATGGTCAGGGAATACGGTATGAGTGATAAATTGGGTCCCATGACATTCCAAAACGGCAGAAGATCGCAATTCCTCGATCTGGGATTTCGCACAAGTCGAGAACTGAGTGAAGAAGTTTCAAAGGATATTGATACTGAGGTTAAGAGGCTCATCTTCGATACTCACGCAAGGGTAAGGGGTATCCTCGAAGAAAATAAAGACCGTTTAGAAATTCTCGCAAAACTCCTTTTGGAAAAAGAAGTTATCGAAGGCGAAGAACTCAGGAAGATTATATCTGAGACTGCACCTGGCCACAAAAAAACACCTTCTGTTTAAGAGGATATCTCGAAAAAGAACCCAAACCCGGTCTTTGACCGTATGGTAATCTCCCCTGTACAATAAAAATACCGGCCCGGAGGTAAATCCGTTTTCCTCATACCAACATTATCGGCAATCTTCGTATAGGAATCCTCTTCTTTATTCAAAACATATTTTTGCGAAGGATAAAAGACTATACTTCCAACTGAACCTTGTGAATCCACACGATAAAGCGTCTTCCCTATCACCAAAGGATTATCTGTTTGGAAATCAATAATCCTCAGATTTTGGCCTTTAATCACCGTTGGTGAACCTTTTACATAAAAGCGTCTTTCCTTACTACTGCTTTCAGAATAGTATTCACCGTTATTAATTCCTATATAGTCACTGTCACCTACAACAAAGAGACCACCTTTAGGTGGTATCTTCCATAGGGTAATGTCATCTATCGAAAGATCTGTTTTTTCCTCAAACGATAATGGTATATATGCCGGGACATATCCTTCCCTGCTGAAGGTAAGCTTAACATTGCCGGGATTATAACTAACAGAAAAAGTGCCTGTTGGATCTGAACTGGTTTTCGATTTTGACCCATCAGACAACGCCTCGATATCTGCAAAAGGAATAGGTTTACCAAAGCCATCAATGACCCTTCCCCGGATAGTACCGGATTCGAAGGCGTGTAAGGTTTTTAAGGTAAGAAGCATGACAATTATCGAAACACAAAATCTTCTGAACATTTTTATATTCCCATTATCTATAAGGTTTAACGAATACTTTGTAAATATACAATAGTTTATATCTGTAACAATTATAGGCAGAATTGTCAAACATTTTAAAAAATTATGAATAACTAAAGATATACTTTAGGAATAATGTTCAGGCAAAACGCCACTTACCAATTTATTGATTGACAAATACACTACTTGTTTATATACTTTTTCTTTATTTTTACTGTTTCGTAATGATTTAGGTGCAACCTTGTGGCTATTAAGCAATAATGGGAAGGAACGAGAATTTATGAAGAGGAAATTGAGTTTTGTTCTGTCTGTTTTGGGTTTGTTTAGTGCGGGTCTTTTTTCTGCGAGTTCTTTACATGCGAAAGAAACGTTAGATGACGGTTATCTTTGGGCAACGAAAACAGAAATCAACGAAAAATTTGGTGAGCCAACTTACTTATATTGTGAAGAAGAACCTTTCAGACGATATATGATGGTAAAACCAGAAGAGGAAAGTATCCTCAGGGCAACCTTTTTGTATGATGTTATAATCCATGATTTCTATTATCTCACAAGAAACGGTAATAATCTCGAGTATCGGTTCTATTATGGAGAAGATTTGTCCGAAGCAAAAAAAACGTACCGCGTAAAGGAATATTCAATAAAGTTTTTGGACGCTCCCATTCCCTTAGGAAGAGTTGCTGAATTTATCCCCGAGTTTAAACCCGCTTACCAAAGTCCCAAGGTTTATCAAGAACGTTTGGTTAATCTTAATAACATCCGGCTTATCTTCGTAACGGAAAAGATCAATGACCTCTCGAAAAAAATTGGATCCTTGTTTGTCGATCCAGATAAGGACATAAAAGATTGGTCTTTATCCTACAAAGTCATACTTAGCGATGGTGAACCTGAAAATGTATCAATCAATAGCATGGTTAAAGAAATTACCGTCGCAGTAGATGGTGAATATCGTATCGGGAAAACAGCACACGCTTTTGGTACAAAGTTAGTGAAAAATCCTTTACAATAAACCAAAAAGAATTTCTTGTAAGTTTAAAAAGCAGTAGTGATTAATGTACAATTCATTTTTCTTACTGCTTTTTTATTTTATAAGAAAAACTTTTCATGATTTAAGGAGGGTTACGTGAAAATCTGTTGCATTGGCTGTGGTTATGTGGGACTTGTTGCAGGTACATGCCTTTCGGACATGGGTAATGATGTAATTTGCATTGATGTGGATAAAAACAAGATAACTAGTTTGAAAAAAGGCATTATACCTATCTACGAACCCGGTTTGAAAGATATGCTAGATAGGAATGCAAGAGAAAAAAGGATTGCCTTTTCAACAAATATCAAAGAAGGGATTCAAAATTCGGAAGTTATTTTTATTGCCGTGGGAACACCGCCAGACGCTAATAATTGTGCAGACACCTCCGCCATTATCTCCGTTGCAGAGAATATTGGAAGGCATATGGGTGGATATAAAGTTATTGTGAACAAGAGTACTGCTCCTGTAGGAACGTTAGAAAAAATCGGAAAGGTGATAAAATCATTCCAAAATAAACGTATAAAATACGATCTTGTTTCTAATCCTGAATTTATGAGAGAAGGGGAAGCAATCAAGGATTTCACGAATCCTGACCGGATTGTGATTGGGTTGCAGAGTGAAAAAGCAAAGCGTATTATGACATCAATCTATAGCGGCATTGCAAGGGCAGACAAGCCCATTATGTTTACTGACATTCGTAGTGCCGAATTAATTAAATATGCCAGTAATGCAATGCTTGCAACACGAATTTCCTTTATGAACGAGATGGCACAACTTTGTGAAAAGGTGGGAGGTGACATAAAGGCCATCGCAAAGGGAATCGGATTGGACTCTAGAATAGGCCCCCGATTTCTGCAAGCAGGTGCTGGATATGGCGGTTCTTGTTTTCCCAAAGATGTCAAAGCCCTTATTGAGATCATGAAATCAAATGGCGTAGAGGCAAAAATATTAACTGCCGTAGATGAAGTAAACGAGCTGCAAAAGAGGTCTCTTATTGAAAAAATCAAGAAACTCGTGCCAGTGTTGAAAGGCAAAAATATAGCCATATGGGGACTCGCTTTTAAGCCGAAGACGGATGATATGAGGGAAGCACCCTCCATCTCAATCATTCAGCAACTGCAAGAGCTGGGTGCGAAGATAAAGGCATTCGATCCCGAGGCACAGGAAACTGCGAAGAAGATTTTACAAGACGTAACATACTGCGACGACCCATATTTCGCAGTGAAAGGATGTGATGCACTGGTTATCGTGACAGAGTGGAATGAGTTTAGAGACCTTGACCTAAAAAGAGTCAAGCAATTAATAAAGCATCCGAATATAATCGACGGCAGAAATATATACGAACCAGACGAGGTGAAGAAACTGGGATTTAATTATATCTGTGTTGGCCGAAAACGTTAGATACTTAGGCCAGCTAATAGCTGTTTTTACATTTTATCAGCCGGCACATCCCCCAGAAATTAACTCTCTGTTCGCAGAGTATAGAGAGGCGCGTATCCAGCAACAGTTCATCCAGATCAATGTGTTTCCCTAAACCTACCTTATCCCGGAATGGAGAAATGAATTTTTCAAAACGTGAGATAAGTTTGTTATTGCACCCTGTATAATTCAATATAAAAATTTCTCCGCCCTTTTTGCATACCCTTTTTATCTCTTTTAAAGTATGCAAAGGGTCAGGCACCACCGTGATTACATGAGAGGCAATGACTTTATCAAAACTATTATCCGCAAATGTCATAGATGATGCATCCATGACATAGAGGTTAACATTGGATAAATGGTAGTATTGTTTTTTCGACTCTGCCTTATCCAACATCTCCTGACTGATATCTATTCCAACCACCCTGGCATCCTTTGGATATAAAGGTAATGACAATCCAGTTCCCACGCCAACTTCAAGTATAGTTTCGTTGGGCTTTACGTTCATCATATGAAAGGCGGAATATCTTCCATGCTCAAAAATTTTTCCAAAAAAGGCATCATAAATCCATGAATAGAAAGAGTATACTTTTTTAATATGTTCACTCATATGATTTTTAATTATAACAATCTACTAAAGTTTTACAAATATCATCCTGGAGTTTCATAATCTTACTGAGATTTTTGAAATTGTTCATAAGAATTGAAAAGACAAGTACATCTCCATGAGGAGTATCGACATATCCAGAAAGTGTTGATGTCTTTGCAATATACCCGGTTTTCGCACGTATTTTATCTTTGTATCGTGGAGAAATCATTCGCCGACGCAGCCCTCCGTCTGTTCCTGAAGTAGGCAAAGAATCCCACAGTACCTTTGCATGTGGATGTTTCCTCATATACGCAAGAAGAGTAGTTATCATTTTGGGTGAAAGTCGGTTACTTTTTGACAAACCGCATCCATCATTAATTTGATATTCCTCAGGTTGAAAACCTAATTTTGCCATAAAATCCTGTATAACCTCTATCCCAGCCTCTAAAGTTCCTCTGCCCTTAATCTGCGCCCCCAGGGTTTTAATTATTTGTTCGGCATAAAAGTTTTGGCTTTGTTTATTTGTTACAAGGATGGTCTGTTCCATTGTAGAGGTAGTTTGTGTAATCACTTCCAAATCAGATTTGATAGAATCACCCTTATCAATTAATCGAGCATTCCCATGCACTGCAATACCATTCTTTTCGAGAATTTCTTTAAAGACAGTTGCAAGATAAAGTGCCGGATTATGTACACTTACCCACTTCTTTTCAGGAGATGCATTGACGTAGAACATTCCCTTAATAAATATCTGATTAGTGCCCGGTTTCCGATGGATAGAATATGCGTGCTTCTTTTTGTCGGTTGTATAAACACAGTTATTAAAGATTGTGAAATATGACGTATCCGGGTCTATTAAAAGTGTTACAGCGCTTCCCGGCCTTTTGTCGGGAATGACTGTGATATCGACACAATTATCATTAAAGGATAACCCACAACTTGGGGCACAATACCATTCAGACAATTGGTTTTGCGGCCAATCAGGATTAACATACATACGATCGAATATAGTGTCATCCGCTATGATATCTCCCGCGATTGCACAAATACCCCGGTTTCTTATAGCTTGTGCCCAGAATTCCGGAATAGCTAAGATATTCTCTTGATAAAATCTCCCCGAAATATTCGGATCACCGCTTCCTTTGATAATAACGTCCCCATTAAGTTCCCCTGAAGCCGCTATTATACCATTGGTTTTAATAATTGTTTTATACTCGAAATCTGGTCCCAGATAGTCCAGGGCAGCTGACGTGGTAAGCAGTTTCATATTGGAAGCAACACTGAATAAATCATTACTTCGGTAACTGAACAGGGAAGAGTTCTTTTTTGCTGATACAATACTAATACCGTACGACACGTTTTTGAGAGATGGATTATTTAATATATGCTGGAGGCGTTTGTTGAGATTATTCGGATTTATTATTTTTGCTTCAAGAAAGGTGACAAAAAACGCACCAAACATTAAGAAAAATGCAAAGGTATGAAAACACACCCTTAAGTTTAACCTGAGACAATGCATAAATCTTGCAATACGGGAAAGAAATTATTTCTTGCTTTTTGAGTACGACTTTGTTTTTTTGGGTGCAGCAATGACAAATCGAGCTTCTAATAAATTCTCGATCGTTTGCAAGACAAACGATGCTTCTAGAGGCTTTACAATAAAAACGTTTGCACCTGCTTTCGTGAAAGAAGATTCAATACGTTTTGATTTTTGGTTACTGATCACAATAATAGGTATATTGGGAATTATTTTTTTCATTTCGTATAGTATTTCCAGGCCAGAAATCTCCTGAACCATTGTGCTTACGATCACAAGATCCATTTTTCTCTCCTGGAGTATGGCTAAAGCCACTTGTTTATTAAGGGCAACTTCTGTTTCGTAGCCATTCTGTTCAAACAAATCCCTTAACGCATCAACTGTTTGACGTTCATCTTCTACGATTAATATCCTTACAGGAGGCATATTCTCCTTTTCACTTTCTTTAGTGGATTTGCCATAAAGAATTTCCAAATTATCTCATGGCTCTCTGTATTTCCCTCTCAATGGTTCGTTTTTTGATATCTTCCCGCTTATCTATAGTCGTCTTTCCTCTCACAAGGGCAAGCTCCACCTTTACAAAACCTTCCTTAAAATATAAAGTTAAGGGAACCATCGTATATCCCTTTTGTTTGACTTTACCAACTATCTTGCTGATTTCTTTTTTGTGCAAAAGAAGCTTTCTTACCCTTTTGGGCTCATGATTTTGTCTATTTCCCTGTTTATATTGTCCAATATGCATTTCGTGAATAAAAACTTCTCCATTATCGATATGAGCAAAACTTTCGTTGATACTTACATCTTTATTCCGAATCGATTTAACTTCTGTTCCAGTGAGCACAATGCCCGCTTCAAACTTTTCCAGGATTTCATATTGGAAATACGCTTTTCTATTCTTCGCTATAATTTCCATCAGCAATTGCAACTCATAAATAATTATCGAATTATTAAAAATGATTAAAATCGTAACAGATTGCCAATAGCAATGCAAGACCAATTTATTAAAATTCCTTTGACTTGGTTATTTTTATTTTTTACAATCAGTTATTCAAATTTCTTATAGGCCGAAGTGGCGGAATTGGCAGACGCGCTAGATTCAGGGTCTAGTCCCGGCAACGGGGTCAGGGTTCAACTCCCTGCTTCGGCATTTTATCGCAGCTTCATTTTCATCTTCCTTCTGAGTTCTGCTTCTTCCCGTAATTTTTTCACTTCTTCTTTCATATCGCTCAAATCTTCCTGGAGTTTTGCCCACCCATATACGTGTGTATAGCCCGGGTTTTCATGATAAGCCCCTTTCCATGTAACAGCAGCACTGTATGTTAATTTGATAAAAAGACGCTCTATTTTGGATTTATTTGTATAGGATTGCAGGTTTCCGTCAATGAAGGCATGACCAGGCAAAGAAATTTGCACTACTCCACCAATTGGTGGAATCAAAATCTTTTCCTTTTCTAAACCAATAACAATATCCTTCGCCTCTTTTATTACAGCCTCAATATTTTTATATATATCATCAGCCCTCGTTAATGCATTCTTTGCAAAGCGTAAGGAATGGCATGTATTACAGACAGACAGCATTTCTTCACGTTTTTTTGCTAATTCAATTTCATCTATGGCAGCGCCATTCCTGTCTATGTAAGACAGTCTACTTCCTGCAACAGGGCCACAGGTAAGTCCGAAACTCATATCATGATTACCCTGGGGCATATGGCAGGTAACACATACAGGCGAACGCAAGGATTGAATAGATTGAGATTCTTTTAATATGGCCGATTGACTTGCCGTATAAACAGTCCCGTGCTTGGAAGAGATGTATGCATCGTGATGGGGATGATCTGAACCCATGTGGCACGTCCTGCATGCCTCGGGCGTTTTAGCCTCAAGGGTATTGAAGGTATGCCGCGTGTGACATGAATCGCATTTAAATTGGATATTATGACACTGCTCACACTTTTCTGAACGGGTGTCTTTAGAAATTTCCATAAGTTTCTCGCACTCCATCACCCTTTGCCAGCCAATGGAGTGGCGACTCTTCATAAATTCCTTGTATTCTTTTCTGTGGCATTTGCCACAATTGCTGGCAGTAACCTTGCGCTGAACCCTAGTGTCATCGCAACTGTTCCCATTCATGCTGAGATATTCCAATTCTGTCATTTCCTTCATTACGAGTTCTGCATTTGAGCTAATGTGGCATGCCTCGCATCCCACACCCTTTCTTGCATGCTTGCTACCCTGCCAATCGGCAACCCAGCCATGTGTCACCCCACGTTCCTCGTGACATGTTATGCATTTCAAGGATTCTTCAGTAATTCCTTTCTCCTCTTTTGCACTTGTTGCCGCTTCTTCTGCTTTGGTAATGGTAATTTCTCCGGGAGGGGTGATTACGGTTTTCGGGGTAATTGTTGTTTTCTTTTGAGTCATACAACTGGCAAGAAAAAGGAATTCCGCAAAAAACACCATCATGGTAAAATATTTCAGAGATCTATTTATAAAACATCTTAACGAGTAAGGCATTTTTCCCCCCTTTTATAAAATCTAAGACTTTATTAGAAAAAAACCCGAATTTTACAATCGATTTTTGTGACACAAATATCGGCCTTTTTATCATATCTCTGAAGCATTAAAATCACAGAGATCGAGAACGGAATAGTAACAAAATAGATAGAGAACATATCAACACCCTCTTCACAATATACTCATGTCTCAACTCCCTTGGAAATTCTACCTTTTTTCACCCAATTCTGCAACAAAGTGAAGTTTATTAGCAATATTTATCAATGAGACGCGATATAACTTATCAATCCCTTAATTTTAAATAGGTATTGAATGTATTCACCACATGTAGTAAAATTTTGCAATTATCCTATCATGACGGTACTTTATTTGATTTTGGGAATAAGAGAAAAAAATATTCGTGACCAATAATAACATCATTATTTTTGATACTACACTACGAGACGGAGAACAGTCTCCGGGCGCCAGTCTGGATATTAATGAGAAGGTCCAGATTGCACGACAATTGGCGCTATTGAATGTGGACGTTATTGAGGCAGGATTTCCCGTCTCGTCACCGGGTGATTTCGAATCAGTAAGTAGAGTTGCCCAGGAAATTCGGGGGGTTTCCGTAGCAGGTCTTGCCCGTGCTGTTGAAAAGGACATTGACAGTGCTGCCAGGGCACTGGAAAAGGCAGAAAAACCACGAATACATGTCTTTCTTGCCACCTCTGAAATACACAGAAAATACAAACTCCTCAAGGCAAAGGAAGAAATCCTTCATTTGGCCGTTAAAGGGGTTACACATGCCTTAAAATATGTAGATGACGTAGAATTTTCTCCGGAAGACGCCTCCAGAACGGAACTAGACTTTCTCATTCAGGTTGTTGAGGCCGTTATTGATGCCGGTGCAAAGACTGTCAATATTCCCGATACCGTAGGTTATGCCACGCCCGATCAATATGCATCCATTATCCGCGGATTAAAAGAAAACGTTAAAAATATTGATAAAGCAATAATTAGCGTACATTGTCACAACGACCTGGGGCTTGCCGTGGCTAATTCCCTTGCCGCAGTAAAGGCTGGTGCACAACAGGTCGAATGTACCATCAATGGTATCGGAGAACGGGCAGGGAACGCAGCACTGGAAGAGATCGTTATGGCCATTAAGACACGTCATGATTTTTACCAACGTTCTACTCGTATTGTCACAAAGGAATTGATTGCCACAAGCAGACTGGTAAGCACTCTGACGGGACTGCGCGTCCAGAGGAATAAGGCCATCGTCGGTGAAAATGCATTTGCACACCAGTCAGGGGTACACCAGGACGGGGTAATCAAGGAACGTACTACCTACGAGATTATGAAACCTGAAGACGTCGGGTATTTAAAGACCAGGCTTGTGCTCGGAAAATTATCCGGGAGGAATGCCTTTAAAACACGCATCAAGGAACTGGGATACGAATTATCTGAAAAAGAATTTGAACGGGCTTTTGAGGAATTTAAGCATATTGCCGATAAAAAGAAAGAGATTTTTGATGAGGATATCGAGGCCATTATCGGCATAGAAAAAATGGATGTCCCCAACATCTTTCAATTAGAAAGCCTCAGTATCAGTTGTGGACCCAATATGGTACCAACAGCCGGGGTGAGACTAAAATTACAGGATGGTCGTCTGGTGGATAATACTACCATTGGTGATGGTCCCATCGATGCCCTTTTTAAGGCGATTGATCTGTCAACAGGCATCCCTGGCAAGTTACAAGATTATAACATCCGCGCTGTTACCAGTGGAAAAGACGCAATGGGTGAGGTCTATGTGAATCTCGATGTGGATGGTAAGACCGTAGGGGGACGTGCGGTAAGTACGGATATCATTGAGGCCAGCGCAAAGGCATACTTAAACGCCATCAACAAGGTGGCTGCAATGAAACGAAAGTAGTTACCTGTAACTAATAAAAGTTAAAAATCCAAACCAAATATCTCTCAAACAAACACATGATCTGCATACCAATCATCGCAAACAACATTGATGATGTTCTCCGGGATATGGCAGAGGCATCACAGACAGCAGACATTATCGAATTACGCCTTGACTACATAAAAAATCCAGATCTGAAGCGGATATTTGAAAGGCGTACAAAGCCTGTGATTGTTACAAACAGGCCCGTCAGAGAAGGTGGCAGATTCGATGGAAGTGAAGAAGAAAGGATTGCACTCCTAAAACTCGCTATCCAGTTACAAGCTGATTTCGTCGATGTCGAACATGACAGTATTCAATATATAAGTAGGGACACGGAGCTCCGTGTCCCTACGAATAAAACGAAACTCATCATTTCCTACCACAATTTTCGTGAAACACCCGGTGATTTAACCGCCATTTATCAGAAACTTAGCCAGTATGGCGCCGATATTGTAAAAATTGTCACTTATGCAAACAATATTACGGATAACATCAAAATATATCGATTACTCCAACAAGCACGGGCGCCATTAATCTCGTTTTGTATGGGTGAGTATGGCATCATCAGCCGTATCTTATATAAAAAATTTGGCAGTTATCTGACATTTGCGTCTCTCCAGAAGGGGAAGGAATCTGCCCCTGGACAAATCAGTATTCAAGAACTTTTACATACCTATCAGGCGCAGAGGCAAGGCAAAAATACGGCAATCTACGGATTGATTGGAAACCCGGTCTCTCACAGCATCAGTCCAATTATCCATAACACGCTCTTCAAGGAAATGAATTTGAATAACGTTTACGTTCCTTTTAAGGTAGATAAAATCGATGACTTTATCAGAGAGTTTAGAGGATTGGATGTAAAAGGTTACAGCGTAACAATTCCTCATAAAGAATCGGTAATAAATCACCTGGATGCAATAGACCCAATAGCAAAAAAGATTGGTGCAGTAAATACCATTGTGAACAAAGGTGGCCAGTTAGTCGGTTTTAATACAGACTGTAAGGCGGCCATTCAAGCATTGGAAGATATGAATCAAGTATCTCTAACAGACACAAAAAACGATCGCTTAAAAGGAAGACGCGTTACCTTGTTAGGCGCCGGTGGCGCCGCCCGGGCAATCGCCTTTGGATTGCAGGAGCGTGGAGCACAGGTAACGATTGTAAACAGGAATTCTGAGCGGGCACAGTCACTCGCCAGCGATGTTGGCTGTCTATCCAAAAAAGTCAATGATCTGCCTTTAATTCAAACAGATATCCTGATTAATGCTACCCCTGTGGGCATGTTTCCCACGATCAATGAAACTCCGATCGATAAGAATCAACTAAAACCCGGCATGATCGTTTTTGATACTATCTATAATCCGATAGAAACAAGACTATTGCGTGAAGCCAAAGCTCAGGGTTGTAAAATTGCCGGCGGTTTGCCGATGTTCGTAAACCAGGCAGCGGCACAATTTGAACTGTGGACAGACCTGAAACCACCACTTACACTAATTGAAAATATTGCTTATAAAAAATTACTTGGAGAGTGACAGAGATCACTTTTATCACAATTGAATATTGTCTTGATTGGTTTTCGCGGAACCGGCAAAACAACCATAGGGAGAAAGATTGCTCAACGGCTTGGCAAAGAATTTATCGATGCCGATGAGTACCTGGAACAAAAAGAAGGAAAGACCATTAAAAACATTTTTGCAGTTGGTGGAGAAAAATTATTCCGGGAAATCGAGGCGCAAATCATTTCGGAGTTATGTATTCTCGACAACAAGGTCATTGCCACGGGCGGAGGTGCAATCCTGAGGGAAGAAAATATAAGGAAGCTTAAGAAAAACGGGATCGTAATCTATCTGGATGCTGACGTGGATACCATCTACAAGAGAATCCACGAAGATACACAAACACAGCAGAGAAGACCAAGCCTTACGAATCGTGGTAAACACGAGGAAATTGAATATCTTTTGGCATACAGAAGGCCGCTTTATGACAGGGTTGCAGATTTTGTGATAAACACAGCCTGTCTATCCCAAAATGATGTTGCAAATAGGATAATAGCCTTTATTAACAGCTATGTAATGGATTTAAGAAAAGGTAAGTAATTCATTACAGCCATCATACCGCCGTGACGATTACAGCACCCTGAGATCATAAATCTTTTAGATCTAAACTATTTCAAGAAAATTACCATCTCGAATTATTAATCTCCCGTACCATTTTAGATATTAATTTTTCATACGATTGGAGAAGCTTTTCCTGCTCCTTTTTTTCAAAAGATTTTATGGGTTTGTTTTCTATCTCCTCCACAATGTCGTCGATTTTCTTTGCAAGCGACACAACAGGCTTCACTTCACCAACAGGTTTTGTCTGGACATCAGATACTACTCTTTCTTTTTGAGGTTTTTTGGTGGAAGGTTTTTGACTAGATACAGATCTCTTTGAAGATCGACCCTCAGCAGTTGTATTTTTTTCTTCGCTCATAATTCCTACTCCTCATAATATAAACGAGACCCCCTAGTGAAATAATTATTTCTTAATGCATTTCATCCTCTTCTAAAGAATCATGTATCTCTTGCGCAATATCCAATACCTCTTCATTGTTGTCTTCCATATCACCAATAGCATCTTCCATCGTCTCAATGCTGGATTTTAACAGTTCAAGGTTCTTTTCAATGCTATTTACTTTTTTTGCCATATCTTCCATTCCCTTATCTTTTGTCACGAGCTCTTTTATCCCGGATTCTATTCTTTTCCCTACTTCAAGAAAATTTTTTAGCACAGACTCCATTTGTTTTTTATTTGACTCCAGGGCTTTTCCGGATGAAGCCGACAATTTTTCCAGAATTTCTATACGTTTTCCAAAGGCGTCTATCTTTTTTGTAACAGCGTCAAAGGACTTCATCATAGAGGAAAAACCCGTTGTCAAGGCCTTGAATTGTTTGTCAAAATCTTTCAATCCTTTATCTATTGCTACCACTGCCTTTGACGGATCAGACATTTGTTTTGCATTCGGTTTTTTCATAGTTATTTATCTCTAATCAGTTAAACACGGACAAATAAGTTTATCGTTCGACTGACCCTTCGACAGTCTCAGTGCGCAGCACTGTGCATGGTGAGCGTGTCGAACCATCACGACGAAGTCCATGCCACCCTTTATTATTAGTTTGCAAGCGGTAACACAAAGGGAGAAATTGTTTGATTACGGCCATATTAACTAAAAATATACGATATGTATACAGATAATTTTAGTCAAAATCAATAACATTTTTTAATATTGATTTCCGTATAACCCTTATATTCAAGCTGAGATTAAAAAAGATTGAGAATATTACACGCATGAATTATAATCATTTTCATTACTATTCAGCCATTTTGTTTCGCAGCCGGCAAAATTACAAAACAAAGGCGATACATGTTAGAAGAAGCAAGCATTATCATTCCCGCTTACAATGAAAGGGAAGGAATATCACAAGTAATTGAGTCATTGCAATCATTAAAAAAAAGATATGGCAATCGATGGGAGATTATCATTGTAGACGATGGCTCTACCGATGGTACACCTGAAACGATGCAAAACACCCGGGATGTTGTATTGATCCGGCATCCCTTCAATCGGGGTTATGGGGCTGCCATTAAAACAGGTATCAGGCACGCAAAATATAACACGCTTATTATATCAGATGCAGACGGGACATACCCCGTGCAGGATATTCCCAAACTGCTTGCTCAATTATCAAAGAGTGAGATGGTTGTTGGGGCCAGAGGAATCAGCAATTCAAACATTCCTTTCATGAGAAAACCTGCAAAATGGGTGCTCAATAAACTGGCCAATTATTTGACGGGAATAAGGATTCCTGATTTAAACTCTGGCTTACGCGCAATGAAAAAAGACGTTGTGATGAAATTTATCCATTTGCTCCCCGATGGTTTTTCCTTCACGACAACGATCACACTCGCTATGCTCACCAACGATTACGCTGTTGATTTTGTTCCTATCGAATATAAAATGCGTTCGGGAAGGTCAAAAATACGCCCTATTCGGGATACCCTGAACTTTCTTCAGCTCATTATCCGGACAGTTTTATATTTCGACCCGCTCAAGATTTTTTTACCTATCAGCGCATTTTTCTTCATCTCCAGTATTGCTGTCCTTGTACTGAGTTATTTATTCACCCCCAAGGTCATGGATATTACCACCGTCATACTTTTTATCTCCGGAGTACAAATTCTTGCCATTGGGATGATTGCAGACCTTATAGATAAAAGAAGCCGATTATGAAAATACTTTTAATCAATCCGCCTTCTGAAAACGAATTGCTGGGAAACAATCCCAGCATTATCGAAGAGGAACGAGGTTATAATCCACCTCTTGGAATATTATATATTGCCGGTTACCTGGAAAAGCATACTGACTTCGATGTGGAAGTCCTGGACACCCAGGCTGAGGAGATTGGCTATGATCGTTTAAACAATATCATTCGCGCAAAATTACCGGATGTCATCGGTATAACAGTCATGACCTTTACCCTTATAGACGTCATAAAGGTTATAAATCTGGTGAAATCCGTGCATCCAAACATAAAGGTTGTTTTGGGAGGTCCGCACGTACACATTTATCCTGCAGAAACTATCAATATTCCCGGGGTCGATTTTCTTGTTCTGGGGGAAGGGGAAATTACCTTTAAAGAACTCGTAGAAAACATAAACGATAAGACCCGATTAAGGAATATCCCCGGATTAGTTTTTAAAGATGATGGCAGAATTGTTAACACAGGTGCTCGACCACTCAATGAAGACCTCGACAACTTGCCTTTCCCTGCCAGACACATGACCCCTGTCCATAAATATAGTTCCCTCATGGCAAAGAGAACGCCTATCACCACGATGTTTACGAGCCGGGGCTGTCCGTATCGATGCACTTTCTGCGATCGACCTCATTTGGGTAAAAGTTTTCGCGCAAGGTCGGCATTGAATGTGGTAAACGAAATGGAAGAATGCGTTAAACTGGGCATACGAGAATTCCTGATCTATGATGATACCTTCACCATAGACAGACAGCGCGTAATAGAGGTATGCAATGAGATTGTAAGAAGAAAACTCAATATCGGATGGGATATAAGGGCACGGGTAAATAATATTGATAAAGACCTGTTAAAAAAACTGAAAGAGGCAAACTGCGAACGCATCCATTACGGGGTGGAATCGGGCAATCCTGAAATACTAAAGATATTAAATAAGGGAATTACTGTGGACAGGGTAAGGACTACCTTTCAGGAGACAAAAGAGGCAGGTATATCCGTCCTGGCGTATTTCATGATCGGATGTCCAAAAGAAACGAGGAAAGAAATCATGGAAACGATTGCATTCGCCAAGGAGTTAAAGCCCGATTTCGTACATATCACGATATTTACACCATTCCCTGCCACGGAAATATATAAGATGGGATTGAGAGACGGCATTATAAAAGAAGATTTCTGGCGAGAATTTGCCAAAAATCCCACCAAAAACTTTCAGCCGCAGTGTTGGGAAGAAAATTTTACCCGTGAGGAACTGCAAGAATTAATTGTTTATGCCTATAAGAGTTTTTATACGAGACCTAGGTATATCTTGAAGCGATTGATACACGTGCGCTCTATCGGAGAATTTAAACGTATGGCAAGGGCTGGACTGAAGGTCTTTGGGATGCAGTCATGAAAGGGGTTTTAAATAAGGAATATGCCATTGCACGCCGGACAAAACGATCACATATTTATAGATTGAAGAGAAGAACCTTTGAAGTATTAAAAGGCATAGAACAATTCCATCCAGAAAAACCGAGGTCAATTCTGGACATTGGAGCTGCCGATGGCCTCATGCTGAACAATTTGAAAGAGGCATTTCCCAATACGACCTGCATAGGTATTGAATATGCGAGCGATTTGATAAGCTGTAGCAAGAGTAAAACTATCTATCTGATAGAGGGAGATGCCCTGGTATTGCCTTTCAAAGACAATGTGTTCGACATTGCGATCGCCACGGCAATTATTGAACACGTCACGGACCCTACCCAATTAGTCCGTGAAGCCTTTCGGGTCTTACGGATAAATGGCATATTTGTCATGACTACTCCTCACCCATTCTGGGAAGGAATTGCTACGCATATTGGCCATTTAAAAGAAGAGGAACATAACGAACTCATTAATTTAGGTAAACTCATATTTTTATTCGAAAAAATAGGGTTTGAAATCGTACAGGCTGAACGATTTATGATCTCCCCTATCGGGATACCCTTTGAATTGATGATCGAAAAGGTAGCGAAGTTATGTAGACTGAACTTTTTATTATTAAATCAAATAATTGTTGGGCGAAAATAAATATGCCAGCTTACTTCTGAGTACTGTGTGGATGGTATGTGGAAGTTTCCTTTGTTTTGTATACCCCGTTGTGAATTAAGGCGTTTGCTATAATACAATTTTATTTAGAGGAAAATATTTTAACAACCGATGGCTTTCTATTTGAAAATGTGGCAATGGGTAAAGATCAACAAAGTAGAGATTACTTTATTCTTTTTATGCTTTTTTTCTTACGGATACTTTTTTCACGGTGGCGGCGCCAACCAAAATGCTACTTATGATCAAATCAGATCGGTTGTTGAATATGGTGAACTTTCAATAAACAGGTTTGCTTACAATACCCACGACATAAGTGTATATAAAGGTTTTATCTTTCCTAACAAGGCCCCTGGCTTGACCTTTCTTAGTGTTCCCATCGGTTTTGTATTGTTTCAATTAAAAAATTTCTTCCTTCATTTCATGAAGGAAGACACCTATTACTTATTTGTATGCTATTTTATTAGTTGGCTAACGATTGGTTTCATTTCTGCTATTTTATGTGTTGTACTCTATAAATTCATTTACAATTTAACACAACACACTTTGGCAGCATTTATTGGAACTATGGGATATGCCTTTGGAACAACAGCTTTTGCTTATTCAACAATCTTATACGCGCATCAAATCGCCGCCGCATGTTCCTTTATCGCCTTTTACATCCTTTTTGTTCTAAAAAACAAAAAGATACATTATTTTTCGAGCCTTTTTTTCAGCGGTTTATTAGCGGGATATTCGGTAATCACTGAATATCCCTGTTTTTTCGTATGGATGATGTTATTCCTTTATGTATTTTTTATTACATCGGAAAAGAGAAAATACATCATTTATTTCTTAATGGGGTCTTCCATTCCAGCCTTACTCTTGTTGTTTTATAATTACTTGTGTTATGGTAATCCTATCCATTTCAGCTACTTCTCGTTTTTTATTAGAGATGCAGAAATTCATTCTGGTTTAAAAGAAACCGTTAAAACAATTTCCTTTCCTCGTATAACAACTTTATATAAGATCTCTTTCGATTCTTACAGGGGTATATTCTTTTATTGCCCGTTCCTTTTTTTACTTTTTCCTGGGATTTACTTTTTCTTCAAGAAAAAGGGTGTTTCCAAAGAATTTCTCATTTCAGCCGTAATAACTCTATACTTTTTTGTTTTTAATGCCTCTTACCGTCATTGGGACGGTGGGTGGTCTTTGGGGCCTCGGCATCTTGTGGCGATGATACCTTTTACGGTTCTCTTATCTTCTTTTTTTATAAAGCAATATCCGAAAATATCGATATGTAGTACATTGGCATCATTTTTTTCTATGCTTATGGCAGTTTCTGTCACACCAGAAACTCCTTCTGGTAGATACCGAAATCCTGTAATGGAATTCTATTTCAAGAATTTTTTCGATTCAAATCTGTCACTCAATAAAATGCCCATTTTCACAAATAATTTTTTGGGGGACACATTCAATTCATTCAATTTAGGCAACGTCCTTCATTTGCCAGATGCTTTATCATTGGTACCATTTTACCTGATTGTTATGATTGGAATAATGAGCTTTAGTCGTAAGGCAGAATTAAAGGCTACTGATGTCTTTCATAGCTCATGGTCTATTTCTAAAATAAATAAGGGAGTTGCTCTATTGAAAAAAAATGCACAATATTTTAAGTTAAGCTTAATTATTCTTCTTATCAGTATATTAACTATGCAAATCGTCATTGCATTTGTAGACAGAGAAGAAACGACTTTAAATAAGAAAAGTAACTATATTACACAGCCAGGATTTTCAGGCTGGTACTATGAAAACAAGTCATTCGATGGCAAACCAAAATTAATCCGTTGCGACAATAGAATTTCTTTTCATGATGATACCTTTAACGAAATCTTTTCTGGAAAACAATATAGCATTATTTGGAATGGCAGATTATATGCCCCACGAAGTGGACTCTATAAATTTTATACGGAATCGGATGACGGGTCATTTTTATACATTAACGACAAATTGGTTGTCGATAATGGAGGAGACCATGGAATTAGAACGAAAGAAGGAACAATGTATCTGACCGAAGGGTATTACGACATCAAGGTCAAATATTACAATAGTATGGGAAAAGGGCACATTAAGGTATTTTGGGAAATACCAGATGGACTGAGGTGCCTACTCGGCGAAGATAACGTTTATAATTATATAATGAATTGTGCAATACTAAATAACACCAATAAATAATTTTTAACAGTTTAGCCACAGGCAAAGAAAAGAGTTGATGGATTCGTTTATTTCAGTGGGTCATAGACGTCTTGTAAGTGATAAACGATATAGACATTCATCATGATGAAAAGGGAAATATAGGTATAACAGGTAGCTTTAGCAATCGTGGCAGTAATCCGATTTCTCAGAAAATCAACTGCCAGGAAAGGAAGGATGCCAATGGCAAGATAACATCTGAACAGCCACGGTGCCTTAGATAAATCTCCCGGAAGGATTTCTTTTAAAGGAACTGCCATTAGTAGTAAAAGTATTAAGAGCGCCTTTGCAGTATTTGGCTTTGAGATAAAATCCCTCATAAATAATCCACCCGCAATTGCCATAAAGGGATACATAGGAAAAAGATACCAGCCATATGAATAAATATCCGATGATACGGCACACAGACACATGAGAAAAATAAAGGTCGTTATGGGAACGACTTGGTCTCTTTTCCCCATCGAATAAACTATTACATACCAAAACCACAAGAAATATCCCATACCAAAATTTGCAGTGACCTGGGCAAGTCTCGGTTCCTTTAAATACTTGAGCACAATATTGAACACAGTCACGTGCTGTTCATTGCGTAAAGCCAGCATCTTGAAGAATGCCTCTGGATTAATTAAATAATTATACAGAAAATAGCCTATTGCTACCGGAAAACCAATTCCTGCAATTATGCCAGCTTCCTTTATAAAGCCCTTTCGGCCCAATAGTATGGGAAAAATTACAATCGCGCAGATACCTGTCTCTTTACACCAGAACGACAACCCTGCCAGGAGCCCGGCAAAAATCATGTATCTCTTTTTTTGAGATTCGATATATTTTAAAACACAAAATACTCCCGAAATGAAAACAAGCGCAAGCAGACCGTCTCCTTTGGCAATTCTTCCGGCAGCAACAAAGAGTGGAATTGTGGCGTAAAGCAGGCTTGCAATAATGGCTAGTGTATTGGAGTGGTATATATTATAAGAAACAAGAAATACGAGAACAATGGTAAGCGTTGAGAAAAATATTGGAGCCAAATTGATCGTGGTAAACCGACAATCTAAATAATCCTTAGCGCCACAAATTGTCGGGGGGATGCCTGCAAAAATGGAAAATAATGGTGGGTGATCAATATAGCCTTTTACAATCCTAAAACTGTCCCCAAACCATCGAATAAATTTTATATCTTCGGCTTTGTAGGCTGACAGAAAATAGGGTGGTTCCCATGATTTAGGTCCATCACCATGCAGAATATGATAACCATTCCATGCCTCTGAATAAGGGTCCATCGTATCGCCGTGAGGTGGAACTACACTATAATTGTTAAGCCTTAAAATAGCCCCGAGAATAACAATAACAATCAAAGCTACGATAGACCAATTTTGTTTTATATAAGCAAGATATCCTTGAATACGATTTGCGATTGTATTCCTTAACACCAGGAAGAAACTAAGGATGATAGAAACGGAGGTAATGATAAATCCTGCCGCACACCATAATCTAGCCCCCCTTAAGAACCCTGTATCCTCGGAAGGCTTTAAATACCGTGAGGAAATACTTGTGAGTTTGCTATTATCTGGCCTTTGCCAAAGCAGATGTAACGTAGCATATTTCTTTGGATTAAAATAATTAATTTGTATAGATTTCCAACCCTTCTCCAAAGATACTTGTGCGGTTGAATCACTTCCAGTACGATATTTTATAATAGGCTTTGAATCAATAAACAAAAAAGCATCACCATTTGTGTTGAATTTAAATGTATATGTGCCGTCCTTTGGTATCCAAATAGATCCCCTCCATAGGATATTGTAAGCAGGAACCTCTGTCGGTGGGTCAAAACGATGATTATCCCAATAATTTACATAATAGGTTCTCAGTATACCGTGATTCTTAAATACGAGGGTAGGATCATTTTTTTTGAACACAACGTTTGTCTCTTTTATGATGCTATCAGGTTCAATTCTCAAAGTGTAAGGTATTGTAGCGTCGACCGTATGTAAATCCTGAACATTTGTTTCCTGATAGAATTGAGATGGAGGTATTACCGTTTCATCCTCATTTGAAAACTTCCACTTCAGATGCAGTATAGACTTGCCACCTTGATCAAAATACCTCAAATGAATACGATAAAATCCAGGTTCAAGGCATACCGTTTGTCTTTTTTCTACAAGGCCGTGAACACCCCCATTATTAATGATACATTTGCCATTGAGAAACAGTTCTGATCCATCGTCTGAGCCCAATAGAAAGGTATAATCACATCGACGTTCTATTTTTAAAAGGCCATTCCATTCGATGGTAAATGGCGATTTGTAAGATTTTTTTGCATCAGAAAGCCATTCGAAATAGATGGGTCTATCTTCAATCCTCTCTTCTACAAGTTGCCCCTTCGGGTTTCCCTTGTAAACCTTTTTGTTTAGGCCAGACCGTATCTTTGATGATGATACATCTATGGGATGGAGTACTGCATTTTCTCCTTCAGAAGGATATAAGTAGTACCCAGTCAGTCCATGCTGAGGAAGCAACAATTGGATGCCTGTATAAATACCACTTAGTAACAGGATGATGAAAAGGGTTATGAAAAGGCCCTTTGATTTTGAGAGTAGTGACGCGTAGATTACTCTTCCCCTAAAGAATGACAGTAACATGAAGTTCTCATTGTTATTTAATCTTCATTTATAAGAACTATTTTTGAAAAAATCAAACAATTTGTATATTTTATGGAAAATATTTTTTAAAATAATATCTTTTTATGTGAGCATATAAAATTGAATTCTATTAAAAGGCATGGTGAAGAAATACACCGTAATCATACGGAACAGATTGCAAGGGTAAGCCATTTTTTCAAAAGTAGAACCAGATCGTATCTCTTGCAACTTCGACAAAGAATCGAAAACCTTATAAAGCACCATTCAGCATTGATGGATGGACTACACTCAAATACCAAAAAGGCATTTATAATTTTGCTACAAGCTCTGATGATGATTCGCAAGTCCATTTAAAACGAAAGAATTATCGTAGACAATGGGGACACCATCCATTAAGATAAACTTCTTTTGGTGATATTTTTTTAGATAAAGGAGTTTATTATATAAAAGATTAAAATGAAAAAAGAGTTTAGGACAACAATTGAAATTCGCTAAAAGAAAGGCTGCTTTTTAAAAAATATTTTATGACATACGTTGTGCTATTTATCATTGTTTCCGTAATTACCGGATTTTTCCTTACGTATTTTCTGGCATCAAGGTATTCACTCTTTGAAAGAGTTACCTACGGAGTGGCCATAGGATTGGGATTGCATACCTGGCTTGTTTATCTTTTTTCCTTACTCTGGGGACTTTCTGGCAAAAGCATTTATCTTTCAACCAGCTTGCTCATCGTGTTTTGTTCAATATTTCTAGGAACAAAATGGACATCTTTAAAAGAAAAGATCCTGAATGAAACAAGAGAAATAAGAGACGATTTTCTTCTCCGCAAGTTGTCCTATTTTGCACATTTTGCAGTATTTTCATTCTTTACAACAATATTCTGGTGTTTGTTTTCCAGAACAATCCTTTTGAAAAATGATGGATTGTATGTTGGCTTAACAAACAATTATGGTGATTTGCCGCTGCATATGGCCTATATCACCTCTTTTGTATGGGGGAATAATATTCCACCCCAGGATCCGTCTTTCGCCGGTGAGAAACTGGTCTATCCATTTCTGTCCGATTTCCTATCTGCCATTTTTCTTACGTTAGGGTTAAGTTTTAAAGGCATGTTGTTCATCCCAGGTCTATTATTGACCGTTGCCTTTTACGGTATCCTTTACTACTTTACTTACCGTCTCACGAAAAAAAGGCTGGCGGCGATTATTTCTCTGTTCATCTTTTTTTTCGCAGGAGGATTCGGTTTTTACTATTTCTTCCAGGACATTGCAAATACACCTAAAAATTTCTGGTCATTTCTTATGCATCTGCCGCGGGATTACACGAAAATTGAACGGCTAAACTACCACTGGATTACGCCGTTGACATGCCTCAATGTACCGCAACGGGCTTTTCTCTTCGGTTTCCCGATCACCATGTTAATCTTTTCCCTTCTCTACATTGGCATCGAACATAAGAAATGGAGAGAATTCCTCTTTGCCGGCATCCTTGCCGGTGCATTGCCTTTCTTTCACTCACACAGTTTCCTGGCCATGCTGATGGTCACCATACCATTGGGTCTCATATTCTGGGACTGGCGAAAGTGGTTTCTGTTCTTCATGCCCGCCTTTATACTGTCACTGCCGCAGGTGCTTTATCTTTCCGGACACGTGGGTGGAGGAAGTTTTTTTAAACCAAATTTTGGCTGGATGGCGGGTAAGGAAAATTTCCTCTGGTTCTGGTTAAAAAATACCGGACTTTTCTGGCCTTTGATGATCGCTGGATTCACAATAATTTTCTCTTTTCGTAAGGGCGCGGATCACCGTGTCCCTGCACATCCCGGGTTATATTCTTTGCCATTTTTGATACTTTTCCTGGTACCAAATCTGGTACTCTTCGCACCCTGGAATTGGGATAATATAAAAATATTCATTTACTGGTTTTTAGGAACTACCCCTATTGCAGCCTTTGCAATGGCCCGTTTATATGAAAATACACATTACAAAGTTCTTTCACGAGTAGGCTTTTTCATTATCATGTTTTTTCTCACCGTTGCAGGAAGTATCGACGTTTTCAGGTATGCCATAGCCCCTGTTACCGGATGGAAGGAATTTAGCACGGAAGAAATGGAACTTGCCGGACGTATTTCCAATGAAACCCCTGCTGATGCAATCTTTCTCAATGCACCCATACACAACCACCTCGTATTCCTTTCCGGCAGGAAGTCATTGATGGGGTTTCCTGGTCATGTATGGAGTCATGGCTATAGTGATGCATTTAAGCGTGAACACGACATTCGAAAGATGTTAAAAGGTAATCCTGAGGCGGCATCTCTCATAGATAAATATAAAACCCATTACATAACGATAGGTCCTCACGAAAAACATTTTGGCGTAAATAAGGAATTTTTTGATACCCATTATACGCAAATAATAACCACGAAAAACTATGCCGTTTACGATCTGAGTAAAAAACAACAGCCTCTTGTTTCATCAGACAGAGAGTCTCAGGCTGACGATAAACAGAAGCTAGTCAACCAGGGATATGGATTATATGCCAGCTATTATGGCAACGTGGATTGGAAGGATGAGCCTGTACAAGAAAAAATCGATACAGATATTGAATTTCATTGGGACTATGAAGGAGAAAAACCCATATCGAGTCCTTTTAGCATAATCTGGAACGGTTATATTGATATTCCAACACCCGGTACGTATACATTCAAATTAACGTCAGATGATGGTTCCTGGCTTTATATCGATGATATATTGATAATAGATAATGGTGGTCATCATGCAATAAGATCTGTGACAGGTAAGCATGCATTGGAAAAAGGCAAACACAAAATAATGATCAAATATTTTGATGGGGGCGGCGGGGCTATTTTTAAGCTATCGTGGATACCACCAGGGGGGATGGAAGGGAAGATACCGGGGGAAAGATTGAGTATAAAAGAGTAAAGAAAAAAACAAAAAAGGGATTGCCTATTATACAAGGAATTTCAAACTTTTTCGTTAAGCAATGAATAAACACACCCCTACCCCTCTCAAGAGGGGAATTTTAGAAGTCCCCTCCTGGGAGGGGTTAAGGGGTGGGTAAAAATGAAAAGTCGTTGGGTTTTGCCTTTTAAAACCCGGCCTAATTTTAAAAGAATGTTTAGTTTAATCCAGGAATCAAAAGAAATAACTCTCATTATTGGTGCGACTGCATCAAAAGCTAAATAACCGTACAATTTCCCTTTTAATCTTTTATCTTCAACCTATGCACAAATGGATAAACAACAAAAAAATATCGTACAATTAAGCATTGTTTTTTTCTTACCCATTACTATAGCGTCTCTGATCCGTTTCTGGGACCTTGGCCTCAGGCCTTTTCATTCGGACGAGGGTGTGAATAGTTTTTTCCTGTTAAATTTGTTCAATAGGAATTACTACCACTATGACCCTGCCAATTATCACGGCCCTTTTCTCTATTACATTGGTTTAATCCCATTTTATGTTTTAGGTCTTACCGATTTTGCATTCCGATTCATGCCCGCTCTGTTTGGTATTATGGTTGTCGCCTTATTGTATCCGCTCCGGAGAAGGTTAGGCAAAATGGGTTTACTGACTGCAGGGTTACTTATTGCCTTTTCTCCTGCCACTTCATTCTTCTCAAGGGACGCTATTCATGAAATTTACTTAGTCTTCTTTTCTCTGGCAGTCGTGGTCTCCTTTTTCCTTTACTCTGAAACAAGGAAATCAAGGTACATATATTTTGCAGCAGTAAGCATTGCCTTTGTCATTACCATAAAAGAAACCTATATACTGACTTTTGCCGTGTACGCATTGTCTCTAGCTATAGCCTATTGTTATGAAATGGTTTTCTTATCCAACAGTGCCAGATTTCAATACCTTAAAGACGTCTTTACCACATTTGCAGTTGATTGCAGGAAAAACAAATATGCCATAGGTATCAGTTTAGGAATATTTTTACTTGTCAACTTCTTGTTTTATTCGTCATTTTTTACCTATTATGCTGGTATCAAGGGCATCTTAACTACCCTCAAGATATGGACAAAAACTGGTACGCATACCGGTGGGCATGCCAAACCGTTTTTTTACTATTTTAGAATACTTTACAAATTTGAACTCCCCATACTGGTCTTGGGAATTGCTGGATTTTACTATTCATTTCGGCGTGGAAACAAATTTACTGTTTTTGTAGCATCATGGGCTATTATCGTCTACGTAATCTATTCCTTTATACCTTACAAAACGCCCTGGCTGATTTTAAATATTTTACTCCCACTTTCTATCATAGGAGGGATTTTTGTAAATAATATCTTCAGTATGACAAAAAGAAGATGGCATTATGCAATCTTTTATCCCATATACGTTTGCATCTTTGGTTTTTCTTGTTATCAGTCCATTATGCTGAATTTTAAAAATTACGATGACGAACGATACGAACTTGTGTATGTTCAGACCAAGCGGGACATTTATAATTTATTGGGCAGAATAGAATCCCTCTCGAACAAATGCGGGAAAAACATGACCATCAATATCGTTTCAAGAGAATACTGGCCGTTACCATGGTACCTCAGGGAATACAAAAATGCAAAATTCTGGGGTAACGTTATTACTAACCCAAACGCCCCCGTTATCATCGTTGATAAGAACGGAGAAGCAGAACTAAAGAAGAAATTAAAGGGAGATTACAAGAAGGAACGTTTTGTACTGAGACCGGGTGTTTGGCTCTCAGCATATATACAGCAGGGTCTCTACGAGATTGAGTTTGATAAAGGAGCGACAACAAAGACAATTATTCAGCCAGTTGCTAAAATTTCAAAGGAGGAACTGGAACAGGGATTAAACGCAAAATATTACTATAATATAGAATGTATCGGAACACCTTTTTTATCAAGGGTGGAAAAAGATTCCATTTCTTTTACCTATAATGACGAGACGAAAAAACCTTACAGATCTCCTTTTGGTATCGAATGGGAGGGGTATCTGTCCATTACGCAAAAAGGTATCTATCAGTTTGCGACAAATTCAGATGATGGTTCTGTGGTTTACATTGATGGGAATATGGTCGTCGATAACGACGATATTCATGCAATAAGGTACATTTCCGGTGCTGTACCTCTTGATGAGGGATTTCATCATGTGCGGATAAAATATTTTGATGGAGGAGGTGGTGCTATCATGAAATTTCTGTGGACACCACCGGGAGGAAACGAATCTCTTGTTCCAGGTCAGGTTTTATTTCATAAAAAGTAATGTTACCGATAACATCCTTTAAAATCGTTTATTTTTATCCTGAACAGGTCCCTGAACATCTGAAGGGAATGTCTGACTGGATTCACCTTACTCAATGTAGAATTTTCCCACCGAATTGGAATTTCCTTTATCTTAAAATTAAATTTTCGTGACAAATAAAGGGCTTCCACATCAAAGGAAAAACCATCGACACTACACCTGCTAAAGACGGTTTTAACAACCTCCTTTTTGAATCCTTTAAATCCACATTGCGTATCTATAATTCCTTTTATCAGCACCATGTTTACCATGAAATTAAAGATCTTTCCCATCTTCTCTCTGTACCAGGGTTGATGAATCGTGATATTGGATTCCGGCATACTTCGCGACCCGATTACCACATCGTAACCATTGGCAAGATACGGCAAGCACTTTTCTATTTCCTCAATAGGAGTAGAAAGGTCAGCATCAGTAAAAAAGATATATTCACCTCTTGCAGACAACATGCCTTTTTTCACTGAATAACCCTTACCACTATTCTGTTCATTTGCTAAGACAACGATATTTTTGTCTGAACACGCAAAATTTCTTACCACGTGCAAGGTATTATCCGTAGAGCCATCATCCACAACAATTATTTCATAAGGAAAGCCTTGATTGGAAAGATATGCACAAATTTTGCCAAGGGTAGGCAGTAACCTCTTTTCCTCGTTATAAGCAGGGATTATTATGGATAGGAAACATTCTTTCATCTATGAATCAAATTAAAACCTTAAATCATTCACACTGAGGATTGCCGTTAGCATAGAAATTACAATTACACCGATAACAGCCCCCATAAGTAATATAAGTACAGGTTCAACCATCGTTACAAGCCTCTTCATCCGCTGCTCTACGTCGGCATCAAAATTATCTGCAACTTTAAGAAGCATTTGATCCAAATTCCCGGTTTCTTCACCCACCTTCAGCAAATGGACGGCAATTTCTGGCAGAAAGCCCCTTTTTGCAAGCGATACGGTAAGACCGGCGCCCTCTTTTACATTAACTTTTACGTTTTCCAGAATGTCAGCAAGATATTGATTGGATAGTACATCTTTAACAATATCCATTGATTTCAGCAGCGGTACTCCATTTTCCAGTAATGTGCCAAGCGTTCTGGCAAATCTGGCTATCTGCATTTTCCATAAAAGATTGCCAAGGAGCGGTAATTTTAACTTTTTTTGGTCTATTTTTATCGATGTCTTTTTGTCTTTCATCGCTCTTTTATAAAAAAACAACGCGACCATGGCAGCAATAATGAAAACCCAACCATATCGAATAGAATATTGGCTCATACCCATGAGTATCATCGTCGAAAAAGGAAGAGAAATCCCCATTCCCTCGAAGATCTGAGAAAACTTGGGAATAACATAAACGATAAGCGCCCCTACACACACGAGACCGGTGCAGCTCAGCAAGAGGGGATAAATCATTGCGGAAATAATTTCATTCCTAACTTTCTGCAGCCTTTCCTGAAACGACCCCAACCTCTTAAGTACCTGAGGTAACACCCCTCCTTCTTCGCCTGCGCGTATCATATTTATATAGACGCCGGAAAATAGTTTGACATGGTTTATGAGTGCTTCAGCAAAGGACTTTCCAGATTTAATCCCATTCAGTAAATCTTCAATAACGTCTTTAATGGTATTATTATCCTGCCCTGACAACAAAATAGACAGGCTTTTGTCGATAGGAATACCTCCTTCGAGTAATGTTGCAAGCTCCTGGGTAAAAGGCAAAACAGCTTTCTTATTTGAGCGGTTGAGAAAAAATCCAAACTTTTTATTCTTATCCGCTTGTTGAATATTTAAAATGATATGGCCTGATTTGCGCAGATCATTAATGAGGTCTGCCTTACTCAGCGCATCTTTTTCCCCTTCTATAATACCACTTGAGGTCGTTAATAATTTGTATTTAAATGTGCTCATAAACAGCTATTTTTTAATATTCGATCTCATTACAACAATCTGTTCTTCGCCATACCAATCAAGTCTGATCTGATCCGGTTCTATGTTTTTTACCTTGTATTCTGCAACCTCTTCCCCTTCTTCAATGAAGATAAAAGGTTTTTTATTTGTCGTCTGATCCGGATTCTCTATCAAAGCTTTCCTGGTGTTTCCAAGAATCAGGATTCCCCGCAAGGTGATCTTTTTCGGTGCCCCTCTAGGTTTTTGTTGGTTTTCTATAGGTTGTACCTGTGCCACCCCCTCTTCACGTTTGGAATCTTTTTTTGTCTCCGGCGGGTTCCAGGCAGTGCGATTAGGTGAGAATGGGTTATTTGACAAGATAAGTTCATAGTGATCTATCGGTTTAGTACCCATATCCAAGGGAGGCAAAGGATTGTTCTTCGCCGGAATTTCCTCCCGATACTTTTCTAATTTCAAGGTATTTTCAGGGGTGTAATAAACAAACAGCACACAAACAACGGTAAGGCTGATAACCCCTATAAGCAGAACAAGATTGATGACAGGTAGATAATGTTTCCACTGTTTTCCCTTTTTGACAAAGGTTTCTAAAATAAGCCATAATGATTTTGTATTAACATGGAAAGACTTCATAGACGTCACGACTTCTTGCCTATTGAGGCAATGGCCATCAAGGTAGAAGAAACAGTTGCACCTTTTACAACATTTAAACCGAGGGTTTTTATTCTTAAATTATCAATAAAAAGCAGCTTATCATTATTATACTCTATATCGTATAAAAATTTCTGTAATTTCTGAGAATTATCTAAATCGGTTATTTCGAAATTGATCGATAGCACAATGAGATACGGATTTTTGTTAATAACCTCTTTTTTTAACGCCGTACTCCTGGATACAACGAGCCCATTCCTGGTAGCCAGATTATTTATTATTTCCTGTAATTTAGCAGAGGCAAGCTCTTCCGTTTCTTCTGACAAAAATTTCTCCTGGAATTTCGTATAATATTGTTCCAGATCGTTTAATCTCGTTTCATAGTGTTTTTTATTGGCGGCAAACGAATAGTATTTTTTCAGGAGTCGCTCCTGAGTTTCTAACCTCTCTTTCGTTTCATTAATTGATTTAAAAAAAGGAGTGATCACTATTCTGTCAATACTGATATAAAAGAGAATAACAAGGGCAACAATCAAGAACACCCTTTCTCTTAACTTAAATTTTCTAAATAGTTCTAAGAATCTTCCCATATTCTATTATTTTTCAATATTCCCTTTTATTCGGAATTTTTCCCTGCCACTCTGTGTCTTTGTAACCGGGGAAGCTAAACCTACACCTGAAAAAAGTGGTGAATTTTCCAGTATCGGTATCAAATTTGTTGATGATACCGCATCACCTTCTACCTCAAAAGAATTATCCACGATTGTTATGGCCTTTGCCCATGCATCATTGGGCAGTCTCTTTGCCAATTCCAAAATAACATCGATCCTTGGAATATAGTTTCCTTTTATTTCATTGACCTTATTGACAGCTTTATCGAGGATTGCAATACGTTCTTGCAGTTTCTCAACAACTGAAACGTCTTTTTTAATTGATTTCATCTGGGCATTTACCGTTTTTAGTATTGCCAGATTATTGATCTTTTGCATATAAGGGATAAGGAATGCAAAACCTATCAAAAAACCTATCAAAAAACACATGAATACCGTCTGAGAATTTAATCGCTTCCTGGCCGAACTAACAAGACTCAGATTGCATGGGTAGTCTGATAAACCATACAGTGCAGCGCCATATGATTCTGTATATTCATCCAATACTTGAGAAGGAATTTTGTATTCATTTGATAAGAACTCATCACTAACATTTGTCAACAATATTTCATCCGGAAGATTCGCTTTAATCTGGTTGGCTAATTCAACCTCTGTTTTTACGACTGAAGATAAAACCAAATTATTATTTTCAAACAGATTATAGCTATAATTTTTTACATTTTTACTGACGAAAACAATGGAACCCTTTCTTTCTCCCAGAATAGGAAGGAAGGCAAACGGCGAAATAATAACCCGGGAAGGACTAATCTCAACGGCCTGCAACCTGGATAATATATTATCCAATTCCATTTTTTTTACCGCAACAATGAGTACCTTCGTATCGTGTCTGTTCTGAGATAATGAATGAATATCAAAATAAACATCCTCATTGCTAAAAGGAATAAAACTATCCAGTTGATACGCAAGTGCTTCCCTTAACTCCTTCAGGTTTGCGTGTGGATAGTCTATTTCTCTGATAATGGTAAGCTCCCTCGGCAAGGAAAGAATAATTTCTCCCGTAAAATTTCTTCTCTGCAGTAATGCGTGTTTTAATTGCTGGATATCCTTGAGCATAAAATCTCTGATCTTGAATGATTCATGCGAATATTTAACCAGTTTTTTACAAATGGTCGTCACAATCAGATCATTTCCACAGATAGATAATCCGATTGCACTCTGGGAAAACATATTGATGAAAGGTATTTTTTTCATAACCATAGAATTTTTAAATACTATTCTGGATACGCTGCAATGATTTTACAATGCCCTACACTTTTTAAAACAAGAAATTTATATGAATTTTTTATTTTCCCTGAAGAAGCGACCGAATTGATTGTTATATAATTTGAATCATCTATCGTTAAATAATCCATGATTTTTAGATAATCCTTGCCAATAATACCAAAATGCCTGAATATTTCCTTTAAAGTACTGAGTTTTTTAATTTTCCCCTTTTTTTTTCTCAATTGGACTATTGTCTCAACCATTTCCTGGGTCATTGTGGGTACAAAAAGAAGGACTTCTTTAGATGCGAAATTGATGTTGATTTTACCCGATCCGTAAATAGTCAGGTGATCCCGTAACAATTCAAATATTTGTGGAGTAATTCCTTTCACTAAGGTCAATTCCTCAATGGATTCGAACGGCCCATTTTTTGGTTCATACGGCTCTGGCAATGTCGCATAAAAGTCTTTTTCCGCTCCATTGATATGATGTAAATCATCTTCATCCAGCCAATCCAGTATCGAATCCGTTATGGTTTCTGCAACAAGCTCTTCCATCTTATAAGCGGTAAGGAATTTAATAAAGCCCGCTCTCGAATCATCTGTTATTTTATTTACATTTATTTTTCCGCTTTCATCGCTAATTTGCACTTCACAATCCCTGTCTCCTATTTGTGTTGAATACGGACTATTACTTGGCATCCAGGAGCCGCTGTTTCTGTTTTTTTTACTGACATCCGTACCCCTGTTTTTTTTTAATTTTTCAACCCTGCTACTTACCCTGTTTTTTCCTTGTTTCTTCGATACTAACAGCTTCTGTATCGCATAAATACAGGCGCCTCGTGCTGCATAAATATTTTTAACACGTTCTGTAAAAGCAATTTCTGTTTTTATGGCAATACTCGTATTCCGCGTAAAACTTACTGCTATAAATCCAAAAACGACTATCGCCCAGAGGCTGAAAATGAGTACATAGCCATGATTGGAGATATAAGCTCTTGTTCCTTTCCGTGCTTTGACACGAACAATTTTATTGCCAGGGGAACTTTCTCCTTCGTTTTTTCTTTCCATTTTAAATCAGTACCTTCTATAACATCAGCGCCTTGAACCCTTGCGCGAGCGTCTGCTGCATTATTTGCCCGTTCTTCTCCGACAGCACCTCCTTCATTCTCGGCATCCTCATCTGCCGCATCAAGGTAAGCAAATGAAATCATATCACAGTTATCGAGAAATACCGTATAGTCTTTGTCCGCACTCAGCCTGCTTTCCGATTCTTCTGATAATTTAATTAATGCCGTTGGGCTAACCCTTACCTCTGAGTAAACGAGATCAGATAACCCATTTTCATTTAATTTAACTTTATAATGAGCTATTACCAATCCCTGACCGTAATGTCTTGTAAAAGAAAGAGGTGACACAAAAGAAAGAAAGTCTTTCTCTCCTATGAAGTAAACGCTTTTCTTTTTTCCGGATTTTTGGTCTCCTACGGTTTGCATGACATCCTTGTTTGGATTTGGAACCTTCTGGATGCGCAATGACGAAGTCTGTTGCCAGAAAAAATCGTAAGCGGCCTTTTCCCTGGTTGAATCGTTAAACCAAACCTCCTCTCTTTCCAAAGAAAACAAACCGACCCGAACCGCATAGGCGCCAGCCATTATCAATATTGTGCCTATAAAAATAGCTATAAGGAGTTCAAATAATGTGAAACCCTTTTCTTGTTTCACTAGTATTTTCACAATAAAAAGAATTGATTCCTAGTCTTCTTCAGTTCCTGTCTCCTGCTCCTCGTTATCATCCTCTTCGGGTCCTTTCTCGGATTCTTCAGTGAAAAAAATCGTTTCAATACTTATTCCTTCCACGAGTGTACTAAGCAACGTGGTCCCTTCAGGCGGAACTTCTTCCATAAAATTTTCCCCAATAACCGTTGTATTTATATCAATTTTATTCATTGCTTCTTTATATTTATTCACTTCTGATACCTTCCATGGAATACCATCCTTCGTGACACCTTCAAAAGTTTTCTTCTCATTAAACTTGATATATTTATTACCAAGTATACCCAAAAAAGCCTCTTCCATTTTTGTTCTCGCAAGAAGTAGTAATTTTGTGTGTTCGTCGATCTTTCCTCTTAACCTGGACGAATTACCAATCGAACCAAAAAAAATCCCGATAGAGATCCCCATAATCGCCAAGGCAACCATAACTTCAAGGATGGTAAAACCATTTTCATTCTTGATTTTAGTATTTCTCACTTTCGGTTACACTTTGTGTTATTAACGGTTCTATTTCTTTTAATTTTTTCTGGAAGGCATTGGTCAATGAATCTGCTTCTTCCGCATTATTTGCAATGTAGGGGGTTATTAACATGATCAACTCGGTCCTACTATTATCAATTTCTGTAGTTTTAAATAAATTACCCAAATAAGGAATATCCCCCAGGAGGGGTACCTTCCTTACACTTTTGCTATCTTTCTGTTCGATTATACCTCCTAAAGTTATCGTATGCCCACTCTTTATTACTAAGGAGGTTTCTGCCTGACGGGTAGAAAATATAGGTGAATCACGGACGCCTGCCCCTTCTGCAACATTGCTCACTTCCTGTTTTATATCCAATGTAATAAAATCATTTTCTGCAATGTGAGGAGTCACGGTAAGAATGATACCGGTATCACGATACTGTATCTGCTCAAACGAAACAGTGGTACCCGTAGTCTGACTAGTGCTTGTAAGAATAGGCACTTCGCTGCCGACTTGTATACTTGCCGGCTGTTCGTCGCGTATCAGGATATGAGGCGCTGATAATACCCTTGCATTGCTTCTTGTTGCAAGGATATCCATCAGGAGTTCAAAGTTGCCTTTGGAATACATCAGGGTTGGTTTACCGGCCTGTCTTGCAAGGGTATCCGATCTAAACAATTGGAATAATTTCAAATTTCCTGAATCCAAAGTCCATTCAGTCCCGTAGTCTAAACTACTAATAAGGTCGACTTCTAAAATAAGCGCTTCAATAAATACTTGTTGAGGGGTGGCGTCTATAGCCTCAACAATCGCTTTTATAGCTTTATAATCAGTAGGCAACGCCTTAATAACGATGGTATTTGTCTTCGCATCGGCCACAATCTTCATAGCTTCAGGCTGTGTCTTCCCGACTACCTTAGGCTGTGCTGCCATCTTTTCAGTATAAATTTGTGTGAGAACCGGCACAATCGTCTCAGCTTTTTGATGTTGTACTTTATATACATACACCTTCGTCTCTTCCTCCAATTCTGTCGGTGGAACATCAATATTTTTTATCCAAAGATCGATTTTTGGCAAAAGTTCCGGTAACTTCGTAACAACCAACATTTTATTGGAGTCAGAAAATGGCACAAAGCTGATTTCTCCCTCAGCACCTGCTTTTGCACCCAACGATTGAGCAAGGGTAGTAAGATCTTTAGCCACGTTTTTGCCATCGACATATTTAAAATCAAAAAATTTTATGGCTCTACCAGCAAAAAAGGGAACATCAAAGGTCTTTATTATGGTAAGCAATTTTTCCATATTTGAGGCAGTTTCAATAAGTATTATATAGGGTGAGTCACCATGCGTAACAATATTCCCAACATTTGTCATAAATGGCCTTAAAGTCGCATTTAAGTTTTTGGGGTTCTCATATTGAAGGGGAACTATTTGAATCATGATATTTTTATCCCAGGGGGGAATTTTATCTCCATAAATAACAATATTCGTCTCCGGGCGGGTTTCTGCTTTGGGAAGTATTCTGTATAAATCACCATCTTTCATTATAGCAAAATCATAGACATAAAGCAGTGTATTGAGCATCGAAAGGAGTTCCTCTTTGTAGACCTGTCCGGTGGCGTGAAGATTAATCGTACCTCCAACTCGTTTATCCAGGATATAATTAACATTGAGAATCTCACCCAATATAATCTGGAGAACGTCTTTTATTTCTGCATTATCGAAGTTAAATGCAATATCGATTTTCTCCCCTGTATATTCTGGTTTACGGAGTGAAGGTTCGGGTCTTTTATGTTCTTCTTTAAAGATAAATTCATCCGGTATCCCTTCCTTTTTCTCTTCTATAGCCTCTTTTTTAGTTGAAATTTCATACTCCCAGGGTTTTTTTTCTACCTCTTCAGTTGTTGTAGAAAGAGTAACAGGTTTCTTAAACGGCACAAAGTCAGATTGTTTTACCTGGGTAACATTACAACCAATTGCAAACAACACAAAAATTGTAATGCCTAAGAATGCACGTTTAATCATCAATAAAATCTCCCATAAAGAGTGAACTTTTCATTCATTATTACCGCTTTTCCGTGTTATTTATGCCATTCACTACAGGGAAATGCAACTAAAACAGTTTCGAGTAACGCTATCCGTTTGATTTTAATTACTACAGGTAGGCAAATAGAAAGTGGTGCGGAAGGGGGGATTTGAACCCCCACCCCGGTATCAGCGGGACTAGCCCCTCAAACTAGCGCGTCTGCCGATTCCGCCACTTCCGCATTGCATAGAATTGATCGTATCTGATTAAAAGCAAACTACTTGCTAATTCTAACATTACACCATAAAAAGTCAAACATTTTTAAAAATACGTTATTATTTTTTTATCCATAATTTTTGCAAATTTCTTTACATTTCTGTACAGTAAAACACATTTTTTGTTGTTCTAAATCTCTGTTGTTTCATCATTCTCGTACCCATCATGATCCACAACCATCTGATATAATTAAAGTTAATATTCTAAAAACCACTACATTACTTTTTTGGCATACCATATGTTAATATTCTGTAACCCTTTTTGATTCTATAAAAATGTATGTGCATCGTTGCAAAAAAAGAAGGTTTCACGGTTATTGAGTTATTAATTGGTATCAGCGTTGCTGCTGTCATGATTGGCATCATCATTCCGGCTCTTTATACAGTCAGACACAAAGCACAACAAATTGTCTGCACCAACAATATGCGACAGCTATTTTTTGCTTTCGAACAATATGTAACTGATAACAATGGATTACTCCCACGTTCTAATAACAGCAACACAAGCAAAGACGGTTCACAGAATTGTAATGCAGAAGTTTGGTTTAAGGCAGTTGATAATTATTTGATATCATTGCAACTTCCCAGTAAAAGAGATGAAATTTCGACTGAAGAACGCCTTTTACGTATAAAACAAGACCCGATCTTCAAAACTGTACCCCTTTCAGAACAGGGTAATACCCGCACAATAAAGATGAATCAAAATCTTGTATCAGCATCTGACTGTCAAAGATCAATTGAAACCATTGAAAATCCCACGAAGACAGTATTACTCTTTGATGGTCGCATCAATAGCGCTGGAATAGCTGATAACTTTGAAGGCTCATATGGGAGCGTGGCACAAAGGCACTCAAAGGCAGCAAACATTCTTTTCTTAGACGGTCATGTAGAATGCATACGGAATGGCAATTCGGATGGTACAACAAATGAGGGTTGGCCCAACAGGCAGGCAGGACAAGGGTTGATTTGGGACCCGGAGAATCCCGATTTGCCATAAATCTTATCAACGTTCTTCCGTTGAATCTCCTACCTTTACCCATCGTTTACCTAGCGGTTTCTTCCAACGAACATCCACATATTCCATCTGTTTCAAATTCGTTCCTTCAATTCTTGCAATACTGAGAAGGTTTTGCAGCTTCTCTTCATCAGAAAGTTCATTGGGTTCGTTACACAAGGAAGAGCACCCCCACCGTATTTGTGTATTGTTTTCTGTCCACAAAATAATATCACTCTTGCCCGCAAACCGTCTCCTACCCACATTTGATACATCAACTGCTACAACTTTAAAAAGATTATGGATATTATTTGCCCTGAGAAATTTTACCAACTCTATCCCTGCTTCAACGCCTTTATCATTCCATTTACTTCCATAAAGAGGCAATCTGGCGAGTTTATTACTTTGGATACAGGGACTATCATACTCTACATTTTGTAATTTGTAATATTCTTTTGGCAACAAGACACACTCATCATCTACGAGATAGGCATTACTCCCGTTTTTAACTAGAGCAACAGGCTTGCGTAGCACAAGTTTGACATTGAGTGTATTGGGGAACACTCTTTTGATCAAGTCCACTTTCTTAACAACAACGATTCCTCCATAAACGTTTGCTATTTTTTGGGTTAAGTTGTATTCGTACATGCCGTACTGTTCATTCAAAGTTTCTATATGTTTTATATCTTCAGAAAAATGATCATTAACCCAGGAAGGTGTGTTAAAAGAAAACGCAGAAGGACTGACTTTAAAAATATTTAAATCTGTTAGAGAACACCATATCCTTTTTATTCCCCATATCGCAAAAACTATTATACAGACAAATATCCCAAATCGTAAAAAAAGGGAATAGAGCACCTTTTTCAATTCTCCTAATTTAGTGGAAAAGATGTTTACAAAAGCCTTGAGATGAAATATATTCTTTTGGTTAATTTTGTATTGCTTCATCGACACTTACCAGTGTACTCCGGAAAGCAAGATCCACAATTTTTTCACATAAAGAAGAGAAGGATATACCTGCCGCCCTCGCAGCCTTGGGCAGCAAGCTTTTTTTAGTAAAACCAGGAATTGTATTCACTTCTAATAAAGAGAACTTATTTTGGTCGCCTAATAGCATGTCAACCCTCGAAAAACCTCTGCAACCAAGTATCTTATGCGCATTTAAAGCCAGTTCTTGTGCTTCGTCGTACTGGGAAGGCAGGAGAAACCCGATATTACGGAAGGTGTTATCAGCCTCATCACTATTCTCTCCTGGGGTTATTTTTACAATCAGGTATTCTGTTCTAGTATCCTTGTATTTCGCATCATAATTAAAAAATTCCATTGCCGGTTTGATCTCAATAATGGGCAATGGCTTGTCATCTAATATACCAACAGTGAATTCCCTCCCTTTTACGTATTTCTCTATAATCACCTCATATCCAAATTCGAATGCCTTTTCTAAAGCTGCTTGAAGATTGTTAATATCTTTCACAAGTGTTATGCCTATGCTGGAGCCATTCCTTGTGGGTTTTAACACTAATGGTAACCCGAGTCTCATTACTTCGTGCTGTATCTCAATCGATTCCCGGAATTCTGTTACAGTAATATACTCTGGCGTTCTAAGACCCGCGTCGATAAAACATTTTTTTGTTGCTAATTTATCCATGGCAAGCTTACTGGCGTTGACACCGGAACCTGTGTATGGAATCCCTTTTAATTCCAAAAGTTGTTGTACTCCCCCGTCCTCACCGAAATATCCATGTAAAGCAATAAAAGCAACATCTATTTCTTTGTGATCTAATTCCTCAATCTTCTCGTCTTTCACATCAATGCAGGAAACATTAAACCCTGCATCCACTAATGCCTTTGCCACTGCATTACCAGAACGCAATGAAATTTCACGTTCAGGAGATACTCCCCCCATCAAAACAGCAACATTTTTGGGTTTCATCTCACACTCTCCTTTTTTAAAATCTTGAAGCTAAATCGTAAGCAACTTTCCACACATCACCAGCACCCATAGTCACAACAACATCTCCGCGTTTCACACTTGAAGAAAGAACATGCACAATATCGCACAATTGCGGAATATATCGGATATCCACACCTGCATTACGGGTCTCTTCATATAACTTCACTGAATTCATTGCAGTTTTTTCATAATCATTATCACGTGCAGCGTAGATATCCGCAAGGATTACTTTGTCGGCATTTTGAAAAGATTTTGTGAATCCCGTCAACAAATGGCGTGTTCTGCTATATTGATGGGGTTGAAATACGCACCATATCCTCTTTTCGGGATAAAGTTCCCGCGCCGCCTTCAATGTAACGCGTATCTCTGTAGGATGATGAGCATAATCATCGATTATCGTAATGTCATTTTTAACACCAATAATTTGAAACCTCCTATTCGCTCCAGTAAAGGATGCTAATGCAGCTTTGATGGAATCTCTATCCACTCCTATAAATGTACATACGGCAGTTGCTGCCAGTGCATTTAACACATTATGCGCCCCTGGCATTTTTAACAGAAAGTCATCAAAAAATTTGCCGTTTTTAAAAACTTTAAACCTGTTTATATCACTACCTCCCGAAATGATTTCACCCCGCCAATCCGAGGAGACATCAAGAGAATATGTTTCTACCTTACAATGTGCCCTTTTCACTGCAACAGCTATATTATCATCCCGATTATTTATAACCAACAAGCCATCTTTTGAAATTGAAGATGCAAAATCACCAAAGGCATTTATTATTTTTTCAATATTTTCATAATAGTCTAAATGATCTTCTTCAATATTGGTAATTACACCCACTTGCGGGGCAAGATTTAAAAACGACCGGTCATATTCACATGCCTCTGCTACAAATAAATTCCCCTTTCCCAGATGTGCATTGCCACCAATGTCCGGCACCTCCCCCCCTATGACAAATGTCGGATCCAGCCCTGCTGTTTTTAATATCGTTGAGATCATTGCACTTGTAGTCGTCTTCCCGTGAGTACCACTGATTGCAATACCATGTTTTTCTTTCATTAATGAACCAAGTATTTGAGAATACTTTACTACCTTTATGCCCATTTTACGGGCAGTTTTAAGGTCTGGATTATCTTCAGAAATCGACGCAGATACAACCACCATGTCTGTTTCTGCCGGCATCAAACTTCCATCCTGCTTTGTATTAATCTTGGCCCCCATTTCTTCCAGCGTGGAAATCAGAGAAGACGTCTGTACATCAGAACCTGCTACGATACAACCTTCCTTTATAAGAATACGAGCAATGGCACTCATTCCAACACCACCAATACCAATAAAGTATACGCAATGCCCACGTAAAGGTCGACAATTAAACTGTTTTTCTAATGATACCTTGGACGCCTGCATCCTGTCCATACCTTCTGAAAAATCCATAGCATTGCTCCCTCTTTTGCATAAAAATCTGTATTAATCGAGATTTATCTTTTGCCCAATATCACTCCAAGTCCATTTCCATATTCTTTAGCAAATTGATGGTTCACAGAGGTCTCATTGTGAAACAGAAAGTTAGCCAACAATCAGCGCAAATTGAGTACTTTTAAGACCAATCACCCTGCATATATTATCAACAACATTTACGGCTGCATTCGGAACCCCCATTCCCCGGCTAAGCATCTTCATCCTGTCATACTTCTCTTTATTATGAAAAAGATCGGCAACAAGCTCTACAATTTTTTCAGGTGTCAAATCAAGCTGCGGTAGTAAATACCCTCCCCCATTGCTTACCAATTCCATTGCATTCCAGTATTGATGATTATCCGCTGCATGTGGATATGGTACCAGTATGGCGGGAATACCAATTGCGGTAATTTCCGCAATTGTTGTTGCACCTGCCCTACAAATAATTATATCTGCCATACTAAAGGCAGCACCCATATCATCCAAAAAACTACAAACGAATGCATCGATCTTCGTTTGTGCATATGCAGCTTTTGCGACCTCATACCCGTATTCACCTGTACAGTGAATTATTTGTAAGTCGTTAGACAATGCTTCTAATTTAGGTAAACATTTTAATATAGTCTCATTAATCGCTTGTGCCCCTTGACTTCCACCAGTGATTAGTAATGTTTTTTTAGAAGGACTTAACCCGAATTTTTCAGCAGATCGACTTCTTTGACTAAATAAAATATCCTTCCGAATTGGTGTCCCTGTTACACGGACAACCTTTGCTTTGTTAAACCATTTGATAGGTCCCCGCCAATGACAATATACCTCATCAACCAATCTTGCTAAAAACCGATTTGCCTTCCCCGGGATTACATTTTGTTCAAGTAACACTGATGGAACACCAAGCAATTTCGCAACAATAACGGGAGCAACAGATGCGTATCCTCCTAAACCAACCACAATATCAGGGTTACATTTTCTCATCACAAAGAAGGATTCAACAATACCAGCAAACATTGTACCTATAAAAGGAAAGATGTGTTTGCATGATTTCCCCCATTTTTTCGCACGTATCTGCCGATACTGAAATCCTTTCTGTTCTACGCAACGCTTTTCAAATTTCTTGTCCGTCCCCAAAAAAATAATTTCTGCCTCATGAAATCTGGAATGAATTTCTTCTGCCGTACTCAGCCCCACCATTAAATGCCCACCGGTGCCACCCCCTGCAAAAATTACTTTCATTTTTTTATTCCCCTTTTCATCGCAAAATAACGCTAGTTAAAAAATTAAACACAAATGACAGTTACAAGATCATCTCGTGTTTAAGATTCACACACGCCATAACTTATTCAAACTATCACTGCTATCGCCAGGAAAAACTGGCTATACTCGATGTAATCTTATGCCAAATCCTCACAAGTGAGAGACCATCCATTGTATCTTCCGAGGCCTCTGCTTTATCAATTGGTAAACTGGAAATTTCTCCTGTTACAGACTGTCTTGCAACATTAACCAAAATACCAATTCCTATCATTGAGAATAACAACGAAGATCCCCCCGAACTAACAAAAGGTAAAGGAATACCCTTTGTTGGCACAATGCCAGAGACAACCGCAATGTTAATAATTGCCTGTAATCCAAACATTACTGTAATCCCAAGCCCCAAAAAAAACCCAAACACATCTTTAGTTCTATGTACAATTTTTAGCCCCTGCCATAGTAATAACAAAAAGAGTGTTATAATAACTATCGCTCCAAGAAAACCAAACTCTTCACCCAAAATGGTAAATATAAAATCACTATTGCTTTCCGGTAAAAAAAAGAGTTTTTGTTTACTGCTCCCAATCCCTAATCCTGTCAAACCACCAGACCCAAGGGCAATCCACGACTGAATTATATGATACCCTGTTCCGGAGGGGTCTTTCCAAGGGTCGAGAAAGGCCGTCAATCTATCCTTTCTGTACGAAACTTCAAATAAGGTTTTGTGTATAAATGGCGCAAAAGCTATGGAAGTAAAACAAACAAAAATAATTCTGGTTCCCCCAATAATCAACATAATTAAAGACAGTATTGCAATAAATGCAGCAGTTCCGAAATCTGGTTCCTTCATCACGAGAGCACTTGTTAACGCTATAACACCGATGGGCACTATGAAGCCACACTTGAATTCAGACATGCGACTATGATTTTTTGCAATGTAACTCGAAATAAATATGATAACCGCCAACTTTGCTAATTCAGAGGGCTGAATACCCAAAATATGATTGAGCCGAATCCACCTGCGGGCGCCATTGGTAACCGTGCCTATTCCTGGTAATAACACAGCCAAAAGAAGGATGAGGGAGATAACAAGTATGGGAATACTCAATTTCTGTAAATAATGATAGTCCACCATTGACATTGCCATCAACAACACAGAGCCTACGAGTATCCACAAAAGATGCTTCATGAATTGATAACCATTTCCACCTGATCCTACAGTTGTCATATCTGTACTATACACCGCAACAATACTAAATCCCAACAGGACAACGACAACATAGATAACAAAATGCCATGGTTTCACGAATAAATCCCCTTTATAATAAGACGAAACCGAATACTGCCAACAGGGCTGCGACTATCCAAAATCTGAGGGTGATCTTCGCCTCAGGCCATCCCTTAAACTGGAAATGGTGGTGCAGGGGTGCGCAACGAAAAATCCTTTTCTTTGTCATTTTATAGAAAGAAACCTGCATAAGGACAGAAACTGCCTCTGCAATAAAGACGCCCCCTATAATAATCATTAACATCTCTTGTTTTACTATAATGGCAATGAGTCCTAATATGCCTCCCAATGTTAATGATCCTGTATCCCCCATAAAAACCTGCGCGGGAAAACAATTGTACCATAAGAATCCCAAACTCCCTCCCGCAAGTGCTGCGCAAAAAACACTCAATTCCCCGCTTCCCGGAATGTACGGAATCCTTAAATAGTTACTAAAATCAACCCTCCCTGAAATATAGGCAACAACCGCAAAAGCAATTCCCGCTATAATGCTGCACCCTATTGCTAAACCATCCAGGCCATCCGTAAGATTAACAGCATTTGACATTCCCACAACGAAAAAGGCTGCAATCAATATATAGAAAGGCCCTACATCGGGTTTAAAATCCTTAATAAAAGGAATTGCCAATTGTGTACCCCACGTAAACTTGGTAAAATGAAAATACAATATCAATCCCAAAATAAGCCCCAACGCTGATTGAAACAACAGCTTCGACACATCAGTTAACCCCGGCACATTTTTCTGCGTAAGTTTGATATAATCATCAATAAATCCAAGCACACCAAACCATATTAACGTAAACATTAATAAGAGAACATATTCATTATAGATATTACACCAAAGCAGCGTGGAAATTAAGATAGAGACAATTACGATAATTCCCCCCATCGTTGGCGTATTCTTTTTGTCAAAATGCATACGCTTGAGTTCTTCAGAATCTTTCTTTGTTGTATCCTCACCGACCTTCAACGCCCTCAGTTTCTTGATAAACCAGCGACCAAAAAGTATACTGATAAAAAAAGCAGTAAAAGCAGCCAGACATGAACGTGAGGATATGTATTTAAATATTTCCAGCGAATGTATCGAAGAAAACAAATTATAGAGCAAAACCCTTTTAACCTCTTTTTAATAGTCTTTAATTTACGAAATTCTCAGCCAGAGCATCCACAGCAACCACATTATTTTCCGGGAGAAGTATCTTTGTTTTTCCACCCTTTTTAAGATAGGATGTATTCTCCGTTTTCCTCATGAGTTTTTTGGATACGGGAAATTGCACCGTAACAATAGTGCCAACACCAAGCTCGCTATCAATAATAATTTGACCGTTGTGTCTATTAATTATTTCATATGCAACACTCATCCCCAATCCCATACCCTTGGATCCTTTTGTCGTAAAAAACGGGTCAAATACCTTCTTCTTTGTTTCTTTAGACATACCTTCACCCGTATCAAAGAAACAAACAGAAACGCGCCCCCTATTCGTCCTTGTTTGAATCGTGAGTTTTCCTCCATTGGGCATGGCATCAACAGCGTTAAACAGGATATTGGTAAAAACCTCTCTTAATTCCGAAACGTTTCCTTCTACCATAGGAGTTTTTGCAGAATCAATGTCAAGCCGTAACGTTATTCCAGTATTATTTGAGCCTCCAGACCATTTTGGCTCCGTCATTCTAACGACATCATTTACAATCTCGTTGATATTGATTGTGGTAAAATCCTTTGAAGTACAAATTCCTGTAAATTCCTGGACCCTTCTCACGGCATCGCTTCCGTCTAATACCAGTTTTTCAATAGTTTGCAAACGTTCACAAATTGCAGCATCGACATTCCGGGAAAGTAACATTTGGATATGACCGAGAATACCGCTCAGTACATTATTAAAATTGTGTACTACACCAGTAGCTAATTCAACCACTGTCCTTAATTTTTCAGATTGCGTCAATTGCAATCTCGTAGACTCTAAATTTTCAGAAAGAAAGGCATTATCGAGGATATTCGCAATAATATATGCCACCGCTTTCAAAAACTTTAGTGTACTTTCATTGAAGAATTTATCCTCTCGAATACTTCTTAAGAAAAGGATTCCGATGACATTTTCTTTCAATAGAATAGGAATAGCAATACTTGTGTTATCCTTCAGAGACTTTATTTGCTCCTGTGCGTTCTTCATTACTGGATTATGAAAAATAGAGCGGACAATTACTGTATCTTTAATTTCCAATGCTTTCCTTATCTCTGGATAATTGTCGAGCATTATTTCGGAATGTATGTCCCGGACATTATGAGAAGCTATTAACCTGGCAAATTTCTCAGTACAAGCCACACGGAAGACAGAACAACAAGTAGCATCCGTAAGGACAGCAATTTTTTTAACAATGGTATGCAGAATTTCCTTGCTACTTTGCGTAGAGGATGCGGTTTTTAACATTTCCAGAATCGTTTCAGAGTCAGATTTGTTTGTATCGAATAATCTTACACCACTCTTCTGCTCAAGAATTCGATAGACACGGTATTGTAATTCACTCAAATTCAGTGGTTTGGTGATCACATCATCTACTGCCAGCCGGGTATAATTGAGGCAACAGAAGCCATCCGTACTATTTATCACTGCCATCATACCCGGTATGTTACCGGCAGAGACTCTCATTAAAGAAATGAATTCAGATATCTTTACCCCTAAAGAATCGCAATCAAATAAGACCAGATCTGTTATAGTATTTTGAATTTTTGCAAGTGCTTCTTTAGCATCAAAAGCAAAATCCACATCATATATATCTTTTTTTAGTATATTTCGTATGCTGTAAGAAAGGATATTATCTCTTTCTACCAACAACACCCTTTTCCGTTTATCCATCATATTGTTTCCTTATCAAAAACAACTATGGATTCATAAACGCTTTATGAAAATTTCCTGAACTTCTCAATAATATTTTCCATATGCATACCTCTGGAACCTTTGATTAATACCATATCATTTTCTCGCAGTTCATGCATTTCGGATACTGTAATGTCCGTAACATCCTTGAAGCTAACGACTCGTTTTTCAGGCATCCCTGACAATTTTGCAGCCTTTGCAATTTCAGATGCACGTTCTCCTACCGTCCATAACAAATCAATATTGTGATGAGCCACTGTTTCCCCAATTTCTCTGTGTAACAGAAAAGACTCATCTCCTAACTCCAGCATATCTCCACAAATAAACACCTTTCTCCCCGTTGTATCAATTTCATTCAGATATTCCAGGGCCGCATGCACAGACGCAGGATTTGCATTGTACGCATCGTTAATGAATGTAATATTTCCAATGCGCTGTTGCTCAATCCTCATTTGGGGTAGTATGAAGGAAAAAAAGGCATCTTTTAGGTCGTAAATGTTATGCCCCAGTGCATGGCACACCGCAAATGATGCTAAACAGTTATGAATATTATGATACCCCGGAATTGGAAAATAAATCTCAAGGTTTCCATTAATTACGAAAACATAACCCCTGTATTTTTTCTTTACGTCAGTACAGCGTACAGATGCTTGAGGATTAAAACCAAAACTTACCGCATTCCCCCCGAATCCGCTGGCAATCTTAACACACCATGGATTATCAGCGTTATACACGAATACTCCGTCTTTCCGGAGATTTTTTACTATTTCCCCCTTTGCCAAAGCAACCCCTTCAATACTTCCAAGACCTTCAAGATGCGTTTTTGAAACATTAACAATTACAGCAACATCAGGGACACCAATTTCAGATAAACGCCGAATTTCTCCAAGGGCATTTGTACCCATTTCAAGCACGCCGTATCGATGTCTATTTTCTATTTCAAATATCGTTACCGGTACCCCAATAAAATTATTAAAACTTTTTTGTGATTTTACTGCAGAACCAAAACGAGACAATAAGTGATATGTCATCTCTTTCGTAGTAGTCTTGCCATTACTCCCCGTAATCCCGATAATTTTCGTTTCCAATTTTTGGCGATAATACTTTGCCAGGTCACCCAAAGCCGTTACTACGTCCTTTACCCGAATTATTGGAATATTCTCGCGTCCAAAATCCAGTTTCATTTCACTTGAAATAACTGCGCCTATTGCTCCGGCATTCATTGCCTGCGTAATAAACTGATGACCATCAAACCGCTCTCCTTTGAGCGCAAAAAACAAATCGCCTTTCTGGATATTTCGGCTATCAGTGGATATACCTTTTACCTTTGTACTTTTATCGGCGCATACTATATGCCCGCAGACCGCATTTACCACTTCAGCAAGAGATAACACTTCCATTCTGTTGTTTTACCCATTTAAATATGTGATACCATATTGTCTTGTAAGATTTGCCTTACAATCTCACGGTCGTCAAAGGGAATTATGGTACCTTTTGATATCTGATATTGTTCGTGACCTTTTCCTGCAATAATTACAACGTCACCCTTTTTTGCTTCTGAAACAGCCTCTCCGATGGCAATTTTCCTATCGGCCTGCACCCGGAAACAACCTTGCTTCCTTATGCCTTTTTGAATTTCCTGTATAATACTATGAGGGTCTTCGGAACGGGGATTATCACTTGTTATCCAGAAAAGGTCTGAGTATTTCTCTGCAATATGCCCCATCTTGGGTCTTTTTTTTCTATCCCTGTCTCCGCCACATCCAAAGACCAGTATAATACGCCCTGCCGTTATCTCCCGCAGGGTGCTCAGAACAACCTGCAACGCTTGATGTGTGTGGGCAAAGTCAATATAGATATGAAAATCCTGTCCACAGTCAATTTTTTCCAGACGACCAGGTACTACACTTAGCGATTCAATACCCATTTTTATTGTGTCAATTTTTAAGCCCAGTGCCAAAGCATTTGCAGCCGCTGCCAACACATTATAAATATTATGTTTACCTGCCAATTTTATGTTAATAAATATTTTCCCCCAGGGGGAATTAAGTAAAAGTCTTGTTACATCTGCATCCATATGTATTATTTCGGCTGTCACATCCGCATTTTTTTTCTTTATACCATACCAAACCACTTGTGACTTTGTGCGCTCGGCAAAATGCTTACTCGCATTGTGATCGGCATTCAGGATGGCAAACGCCTGTGCACCTAATCCTTTTATTAGTTTCAATTTTTCTGTTCTATAATTCCTTATATTTACATGATAGTCAAGATGCTCGATGGATAAATTCGTGAAGATTGCGGAACTAAAACGAACCCCATCCAATCGGTGCTGAGAGAGGGCGTGTGAGGATGCTTCTATTATTGCGTATTTTATACCGGATTTAAGCATTTCACAGAGATAACTCTGTATTTCAACTGACTCAGGAGTTGTTTCCTGTGCCGGCAAAACCCTTTCCCCTATCTGGTATTGAATTGTGCCAATCAGTCCCGCCTTATTCCCAGAAGCCTCAATGATTGATTTCGTAAGATACGAAGTGGTTGTTTTACCGTTTGTTCCAGTAATACCGACCACTGTCATGTGGGAAGAAGGTTCGCCATAAAAACGGCAACTCAGTGCCGCAAGGGCATAGCGTGTATTTGACACAATGATCTGGGGTATTCGTGAAGTCAGATCGATTTTTTCCCCTACAACAAGGGCGACAGCTCCTTTCTCTATTGCGCCGATAATAAAATCATGTCCGTCCACCCTATGACCTTTAATGGCAACAAACAGATAACCCCTTTTTATTTTGCGTGAATCATGTGTTATCCCACACACTTCCTTTTCCACAAAATCACAATATTGCTGATCTTTCAAACAAGAACAGAGTTCACTCAATTTCATAGACCGTTTCTTTGCTTTCTGTAAAATCCCCTTGCTTTTCTAACGTGAAAAACAGTTTATTTTCAGTGTCGCATCAAAGCCCTGCGTTTTCTTCCCTTTTGCTTGGACAATCCGTTCGTATAAATGCCTCGTTCTGTTAACCTTATCTACTTCCTCAGCATATTCCTTTAAAAGCCTATCCAGGATTTCCCGATTATGAGTTCGGGCCATTTCAAGCTCTTTTTCAGTAGCATACAAACTGTACCACAAGATGAAATTCTGTTTTTCAATTTCTTTTTGTGTCATCTTTCCCTCCTCAACTCTGCCCATAACATAGCAGGACATGAAAATACTTTATCACACAATCTCATGTTTTTTCAAGCCATCGAGGTACTATTAACCTCCTTTCCGTAGAATATCCATAAGATACAACTATTGCATTGCCATTTTAAATCCCGAGGGTTCCACACCAAGATAAACTAGGGATCGTCTCATGATTTCTCCTACAACGGGGGCTGCTACAGTGCCGCCATAATATTCACCATTCTGTGGTTCATTAATCATAACTAACACACAGAGACGGGGGCGCTCTGCTGGAGCATAGGCAATAAAAGAGCCCACATATTTTTCATGGGAGTATCGTCCCCCTTCACCATGAATCTTCTGTGACGTACCCGTTTTTCCAGCAACATCGTATTCCAACAGGTTTGCATTTCTCCCTGTGCCTTCTGTAATAACCTTCATCAGTATGGGATTCATTATATTTCGCGCAACGTTTGCACTCATTACACGCCTGACTAGTTGCAGAGACTGAAGTTCTTCTCCTGTTTGATTTCCATTTTTTATTATTGATTTTACAATTTTTGGTCTGAGCAACAGTCCACCATTTGGAATGCTACAAAAAGCCGTAATAAACTGGAGGGGGGTAACTGCTATCTCGTGACCTATGGAAACAGATATCAGGGAGTATTTTCTTGACCACTGTTTCAAAGGACGAAAGATACCACCTATCTCCCCCGGCAATTCTATTCCTGTTCTTTCTCCAAAATTGAATTGCCGAAGATATTGGTGCATCTTTTCATTCCCCATAAGTATACCAATCTTGGCCATTCCTATATTACTCGAATGAGCAACAATTTCAGAAGCAGTAAGATTCCCATATTTATGGGTATCATGCAGTATTCTCCCTTCTATTTTACCACAACCATTTTCGCAAAAAAACACATCATCTGGTCTTGCCAGACCATGCTCAAACGCACCTGAAATCACAAGGGGTTTCATTAACGAACCAGGCTCATAATAATCGGTAATAGCTAGGTTTCTTCTGGCATTTGGAGAATATTTTTTGAAATGATTCGGATCAAACGTAGGATAGTTGGCCATGGCCAATACTTCACCTGTCATTGGATCCATAACAATCGCCGTTGCGGAGAAGGGTTTCCATTTTTTCCGGGCAATTTCCAATTCTTCCTCAGTAATATGCTGAATATTAGCATCAATCGTCAATACAACATTATTCCCATGACGTGGCAATTGTACTTCTGCATCCGGCGTTATAATCTGGCGTTGCAATGCATCCTGAGCAATCAATTTATATCCTGATTTCCCGGACAGTATATTATCAAACGACCGTTCGATCCCCTCGAGTCCCCTCTCGTCAATGTTGGTAAATCCAAGAATATGACTGCCTAGCTGTTCATTGGGATAAAAACGGTGATACTCATGTTTTATGTAAACCCCTTTTAAAGACAATTTTGCAACCGCACCAAGTTCTTCATCACTAACCTTCCGTTTAATCCAAACAAACCGTTTATCTTTACTCAGCAGTTTGACTATTTTTGATGAGTTAAGTTTCAGTACCTTGCTCAAATGATATGCTACCGAAGAGGCATCTTCAATTTCAGCGGGGTCGGCATAAACAGAACCAACTTGCAAAGATTCGGCGAGCTTGCTTCCATTCCTGTCTAAGATGGCACCTCTTCTCGCAGGCAATTCAATTTTTTTGCATTGTTGCACTTTCGCAAGTTTAAGGTATTTGTCATGTTCAACGAGCTGAATACGCCCTAGATGAACAGCTAGCGCGATAAAAATTCCAATGAGAAAAATGCCTGTTATATTCGCCCAAAATTTGTGTTTTTTTAAAGGCATCACGTTGACAATTCCATAAAGGTATTTATGAAACCCCTATAATCATTTAACAAACAAATTTTTACGGACGCTTTCGAGACAAAAACATCTTTGCCCCGAAAGCATCCGGGAGGAGGGCTTAACAGAACCGGAAAAAACAATTGCTTTACAATGCATGAAAAGCAACCTTTCATATTGCAGTTAGGGGGCAGACTCCTTAGATAACTGTCATCAGCAGGAGATGGCTTTTAGCTGCCTGGATACGGAGAAATTTAATAATGCAGCGAGCAACAATTTAATAACGGTCTCTTTTGGGTATATAAATCCTTATTCTGGTTCCCCTTCATCGTCTTCTCTTTCAGTTTTATTTGACCAGCCACCATTGTTCCTGATAAATCCTCTTGAAGAATAAGAGGTAGCTTTAATGACTGCACCTTAGAGACAATATTTTCAGGCTTTTTTAACCGACCGACATAATAGTTCAGTTTTCTATTCGTTTCCGATAACTCATCACAATTCCTTTGCAGTTTAGCCACCTGGTACCCTATCTCTATAATCTTATTTCTCTCCCACACCACAAACACGGCCATTGCAATTGCAATGACAAACATTACCAATATCCTCGACACACCCATATTAAATCCTTTCTGCTGATCTTAGTTTTGCGCTCCTGCACCGAACATTTCTTTCTATCTCAACCACAGTGGGAGTTACAGGCTTTTTCGTGAGTATCTTGAATATCTTCTGGTTCGCCCTTTCTACAAATTTATTCTTTACGATCCGGTCCTCAAGAGAATGAAAACTTATAATCACAATACGAGCACCCACTATCATGTAGTGATGAATCTTATCCAAAAAAACCTCTAAACCTTCCATCTCCTTATTTACAGCTATCCTCAGCGCCTGGAATACCCTTGTTGCAGGATGAATTTTGCTTTTCCCTCTCGGGACAACCCGTTCAATTACAGAAGCCAGTTGTCTCGTCGAAGTAATGCCTACCGCCTCTACTTCTTTTCGTATAGCCCGTGCAATCCTTCTTGACCACCTCTCTTCCCCATATCTTTTCAATAATTCTTCCAATCCCTTTTCAGAAAGTCTCTGGATTAAATCTTGAGCAGTACCCGCCCGAGATCGGTCCATTCTCATATCCAGCGGACCCTCTTTTGAGAAACTGAAACCCCGATCCGCCTGATCAAACTGCAAAGAAGATGCTCCCAAATCAAGTAACACACCATGAACCATATCAACACCTGCCTGCCGCAACACTTCGTCAACATCGGAATAATCCGCATGGTAGAGTTTAAAAGAACATTCTCTTTTCGATAAATATTGTTTTGCTATCTGCAAAATTTCCATGTCCTTATCAATGCCAATTAACAAGCCATCCGGGCTTATTTTGTTCATAATTCTGCTTGCGTGCCCTCCGTTTCCCACAGTACCATCTAGAATGATTTGTCCCGGTTGCGGACACAGGTAATCTAACACTTCTTCAACCATCACAGGTTCGTGAAGAAGGTTATTTATCGTATTATCCATTTCACCTAACTTTTATAACGGCGGAGGCTGTATTTGCCCTACCTCAGTGGAAGGGAAACCCAATTGGAACAAATCTTCTGCGATCTCTTCGAATCCCTTGTTATGTTCAGACTCAAAGTCTTTCCAGGCTTTTTCATCCCAGATCTCAATCCGGCTACTTACTCCTACAATCACCACATTCTTTTGGATCTTGGCAATTTCTTTTAAATACTGCGGGATCAGTATACGTCCTTGCTGGTCACAATCGGGAATTTTCTGTGCTTTGGAAAAGAAAAGGCGCTGGAACTGCCGCGCCTTTTTATTCGTAAAAGAGAGTTGTTCAATCCTAAAGACGACACTCTGCCATACCTTGGGTGTGTACATGAACAGACATGTATCGAGTCCTCGAGTTATGAAAAACCCCTTACCTTCCTTCTCCATATCAATGCTATCACGAAGAGAGGCTGGTATGGCCAGTCTATTCTTGTCATCAATCGTATGATGGTACTCACCGGTGAACATTTTGATTCCCCACTTTTCACCACTCGATACCACTATCGGCTATGACAATAAACTTTTTTATTAAATTGTCAAGAAATATTTTTATTGCCCTTTTTAATCACAGTTAACGGTATATCCTTAGTATCCAAATTATTGTAACATTTCAACGAAAGAATACCATATATGGTGCTGTGATCCCCGGAAGACTTTTCTCTAAAATATGTAAATATTTTAGAATACTATTTTTCAATTTATAACATTTATACAACTTGATTATATTTCCAAAACATGTTATGATCTTTCAGACAAGCGAATGAATGTTACCGTATCTAAACCAGTTAAATTTTCTACCAAAATATCTGACTACAATTACCATCTTCCTTGGGAATTAATCGCGCAGCAACCATCGGGAAACCGTGAAGATGCGAGACTGCTGATATTGCATAAAAATACCGGCAAGGTTGAGCATCGTAAATTTCGCGAAATTACCGAATATCTTTACCCTGGAGATTTATTAGTCCTGAACAATACAAAGGTAATACCTGCACTTATAACAGGGAAAAAAATCAGTGGTGCTTTTCTTGAATTATTACTTACTGAGGAGATAGGAAAAAACCAATGGAAGGCACTAATTAAATCAAATGCTAAATTAAAAATAGGCGAAGAGATTTATATTGGGAATAACATAATCCTTGCAAAGCTGCTCGATAAAGCAGAAGATGGTTCGTGGCTTATTGAATTTGACAGAAAATATGCCATAAAAGAGCTCCTGGGTCGAATCGGGAAAATGCCATTACCACCCTATATAAAACGCAATAAGCACGAAGATTCATCCCCGTCAGATTCAGATAGAGAACGATATCAGACTGTGTTTGCTCAAAAAGAAGGGGCGATTGCCGCCCCTACGGCTGGTTTGCACTTTAGTCAAAACATCCTTGAGAAGATAAAGCAAAACGGAATAGAAATAGAATTTGTTACCTTACATGTGGGAACAGGTACATTTTTACCTGTCAAAACAGACGATATCCGGGACCACCGCATGCATAAAGAATATTATGAATGCCCCCATGAAATCATTCAAAGAATACAAAAGACCAGGGAACAAAACGGGCGTGTAGTCGCTGTAGGAAGCACTTCCTGCCGTGTTCTTGAGACAATCGCCAAGACTGATAAAACACCACGATTTTCTGGTTGGGCAAATTTATTTATCTATCCTCCTTACAATTTTAAATATGTCGATGTCCTGCTCACGAATTTTCACCTTCCCAAGACCACGCTGCTCATGCTGGTTTGCGCCTTTGCGGGAAGGGAAAATATCATGAATGCTTACGAAATAGCCAAAAATAAAGGCTACCGTTTTTTTAGTTATGGTGATTGCATGATGATTATTTAATATGCCTTTTATTGCATTCATGGTTCATACCTCTAATTTTCAAATTATTATAGTTATCTCTCCAGCTACTTTTTTCTATTATTTTAAAAATTTGATTCCTCAGCGCCTTATTCTAAATCCGCGCTATATTCAATGTGTAATTAATGATAAAGTTCGATTCTTCCTTGGTAAAGCCCTAATGCTGGGCTAATACCTTGTCCATTTCGCCTTTTTTCATTTACTTACAGCATCGCTTATGATCTTATTAAGGTCATTCGGGTCAAATGATACTGCCCCAATCCATTTGCCAAAACCACCATGATGATTCACTGCTCTGCACCATTCATCTAAAAATGCCCTCTTGGTTTTATTCTGTTCGCTATCTTGTCCTTTGGTTTCAAGGATGAGACGTTCTCCATTCTTCAATTTGATAATAAAGTCTGGAAAATATCTTCTGATAATTCCCTGGTAGTTGTAAAGAATGGTGAAACCTAAATGGTCGTTCTTTACGAATGATTCTACAAACTCGCAATCGTTGATGGTTCTTGCCTCAAGAAATTCCATTTTACTGTCAACAACGGTAAAGTTGATATGGGTTTTCTCAAAATCCTCACACGGTTTGCTTGTCCACCATGTGCGTACATCAGCAGTCGAACGGATGGGATGTTCCTTGTCAAAAACCGGTGTGAGTTGTGTCGTATTCTCTGCACGTAGTTCATTCCAGATATGTTGAATGACCTTGTTCATATTAAGCATAATCAGGATTCTCTTTCTTACTTCATCCTCATTGAATAATGGATTTTTTATCCTGATTTTATCCGAATAAATGAATCGCCCAATAATTCCAATAAGTTGAATCAAAAACGTTTCCTTGCTTCCTTTCCAGTCTGGTTTCTTCTCTGAGTTGTAAATCGAGGATGCAATTCTGAAAATGATGGACTGCATACGGAATTTTTCACCGATTTCTTTCAAATCAATCTCTGTAAGCGCCGCAGGATTTGGTTTCCCCACGATAATTGCTGCCAACTCTGCCTCTGTGATTGATTCATATGGATCAAGTTCAAGCGGTTTGACCTTTTCCAGGTTAAGAGAGAGTTGCGGTTTGTAAACATGGTCAATCCTCAGGATGTTAGGGAATGAAATTTTGTGTTCCGCTTTTTCTTTAACAGGTTCAATCCTGGTTTTTGGGGGTGGAGGCGGTGGGGGAGGCCCGTCGGTTCCCTCATGAGGTATGAATGTGAAAGGCACACCGAAGATATTCACATACTCAGGCTCAAATAAACCGTCCTTTCCTACATCGTAAGAAGTTCTCCGCAAACCACGGCCTACCACCTGTTCGCACAATAGCTGGCTGCTAAATGCCCGTAAGCCCATGATGTGAGTAACTGTTTTAGCATCCCAACCTTCGCTGAGCATACCTACGGAAATCACATTTTGTTTTTGCTCACCGGGTTCTCCGATCTTGCCAACGGTATCAACCGTTTTTCTTAATAATTCAGCCTGTTGTTTTTTGGTTGATTTCTTTTTGTCATTCTGAAGCATAGCCGAAGAATCTTCATCCTGAGATTCCTCGCTTTCGCTCGGAATGACATCTATAGATTCTGTTTCAGCTTCTGCTTTATCAAGAATCCTGCTGTCAATCTGCAATGTTTTCTCTTGATCGCACAAATCTCCCAACCCGGCAACGGATAGTAAAAAGGCATCGTGATCAAAGGCATATTTGATGCGGGCTGATGTGTACGTGGTGTTTGCTACGGTTATCATCACCGGTGGAATTTTATGCCCAGCCTTTTCCCAACCGTCTTTAGCGGCCTTCCAGTCTTTACCTAAAAGCAGATAGGCATTTTTGATGAGGTCAGGAAGAGGCACGTTTTCTTCTGCCTTTTGGTTAATGTCATCTTTTACCGTAGCATCCATGTAAATGTGATAGAGCCGTGAACGCAGATTCGCATCTACATTGGCATCATCACGGATTACAACCCTCGGCGTTTTTACCAGGCCTGACTCAATCGCATCATTCAAACCGAAATCGCTGACAATCCAGGGAAACAATGCCTCTTCAGTTGCTTTTTTGCCTGATGGGGCAAATGGTGTTGCCGATAAGTCAAAACACCGGATGATTCCCCTTGCCCTGTGAATCCTGTCCAGTCCACCTACCCAAACAGTGCTTTCTTCAATATCTTCTTTCTTTACGCCTTTAATTTTACTTTCTGCCGGAATACGCCAGGCATGGTGTGCTTCATCATTGATAACGACAAGCTTTGTTGCATTTGCCATATCTTCCAGCACATCCCGCACATATGCCTCGTCACTTTTGGCGCCCCGTTTGTCAACGGTCTTCTTCTTTGCCAATCTTTCTTCACTCTCCCAGGCAAGGGTGTGCCAGTTAATGATTTTTACCTTTCCCTGCCGGAGTGCTTCCATCAAACCCGATGGAATGATATTAAAATCTTCAAAGTAATTTTGCTTGTCGAAGGGATTCAATACCGATAAACGATTACGAACTGTCAAACCCGGTGCAACAACCAAAATATTTTTAGAGAAACGTGGGTCTTTACTATTAGCTACTTTATTCAGGACTTGCCACGCAATAAGCATACTCATGACAATCGTTTTACCAGAACCCGTAGCCATCTTGCTGCACCATCGCGAAAATGCCCCACCGTCACCTGGGATGTCAATGCCCGTGCGGTCTGCTTCCGGCGCTTCAGTAAGCCATATCAGTGTTTCAATGGCCTCTAACTGACAAAAGAAAAACCTCCGGTCTTTACGTTCTTCCGGGTCTTGCCAGTGTTGCAGCAGCCTCTTTGTAATCCCCGTAACTCCTGGATAGCCGTCTTCTCTCCACTTCTTCACCCTCGGGCGAATTGTATTGACCAACTTAATTTCAATAAAAGTTCCGGGGTCATCAAACGATCTGGAACTTTCGGAAGCCACAATATACCCAGCGGGCCTTCTGCCGTCCTGCTTGACGAATTCCCGTGTATCTCTTATGTATTCCCAATACTGCTTTGGTTCTTCGTAAGGGGAATTGATGATGAGCTTATCTATAGTTTTCACGGATATTCTTTAGAGTTCGCTTAAGGTGATGAAAGAGATGAATATTTTCGAAAGGCCGACCTTTAATGCCCTTTCTTCAATATCTTCATTGCCTTTAAGCCAGTATATGCAGGTATCGGTATCCAGGAGATAGTTCACAGTGCCACCTTTCTACCGCCGAATCCTGTCCTGCGCAAACGGATATCCTTAATTATCTCTGCCGCCGAGCGCTCATCCTTCCAAATACCGCAGAGACCGCTTCCTTTGGCCTTACCCTTTTTATGAGGCATTTTTACAGAAAGAACACTCTCCTTTAAGGAGTGAATAATCTTCACAACCTGAGGAAGTACCTCTCCAGGCATTTCCCGGACTTCCTTAATGATCATCTTCTCATATTCAGTCCTTGTTTCCATAATTTCCTCCATTGTCCTAAGTTCTCTTGTTGATTCGCACAATATCTTCTTTACTGCACATATTGCACCTCTGCCGATTCGACTACCTCCTTGCGGAAATAGCGGCTTAAATCTTCCGGTGTCCTCAAGTCTACTTTGCGTCCGATGATTTCACTTAATTCAATCTCCATGCCTGATAAGGTTATGAGACCTGGAATATGGTCCGGCTCAAACTCAACGAGAAGGTCTATATCGCTATCCGGCCCAAAATCGCCATGCAGGCAGGAACCGAACAGCGACAGCTTGCGTATATGGTGCCGCTTACAGAATTCGGCAATCTTGTCTTTCGGCAATTCTATATGACTTTTCCTTCCCATCTGCTATTTCTCCCTTCCAATTATTTTATAATTTCTTCAAGGGATTTGACCAACGATGGCAAGTTTTGCTGCCTCAATGATATCGAGCATGTAGGCCCTATCTCTCTGCATATATGGTCTCTGCTGTTCCTAAAATAGCCTCTTTGCGGAGATAGTTTCTGCTGGATTCTATGCCCCGGCGGCTGACCAAATCAACCCCTCTTCCCAAAATCTGCTCAAGTTCTTCTTTCATATGAACAAGGTCAAACAGGGTATTGTTTGCCTCTTCCGAGAGGGTTACAAGCACATCAATATCACTGTCCGGACGGAAGTCCTCCCTCAATACCGACCCAAAAATGGAAAATGCCCGAATCTTCCATTTCCTGCAAAAATCGGCAATCTTGTCTTTTGGCAATTCTATATGGCTTTTTCTTCCCATCAGCTATTTCTCCCTTCCCATAAGATTATTGTGACCTGGTATCTTCGGTTATAAAACCCATAAGCACCTCGCCAGGCATTTCCCGAACTTCCTTAAGAATCATCTTTTCATATTCAGTCCTTGTTTCCATAATCACCTCTGTTATTTTTTTCACTGTTCCCATCCGTTCCTTCCATTCCTACAACGAGCATAACGTTCAATGCTTCAAAGCAGCTTTCAATGGTGCAGCAGCCTAGCAAATGGAACCGTCCCGTTTAACCATGCATAACCTTGTCTTCTGACATGAAACCCCACTTTCTATGATTCTATTTTCTTCACCTAAAAAAATATCTGAACCCGTCCCCGATTGCTCTCATTTCGAAAACATCTATAACTGTGATTTATAACTTTTCTAAAAAGGTCAATATTTTTTGAGTATTCTCTATAGCATTTTTAACAAATACCTCATCAAGTCTATGTACGACATTACCCTTTTTTAAAACCATGTCTGTTCCATCTGAATCTTTCTTTCGATGTATAATTTCATTTCTCATTATTTTAATATTATGAAACCACTGCCATAATGTACTTTGTCCTTTTAAAGAGGAATTAAAGGCATCAGTTAAAAGCCAAGAAAACTTATCTTCCAAAGACAGGCTTCTATCATCCTCAACCAATTTTACCTTATCTGCTCTACCCATTGCATTAAATCTACTGATTAACTTTATATTTACAGATATCTCAAGTGCATTTATGCAAAATATTATTGCAGCCGCCAAGTTTGGGGGCCAAACATAATTTTCTTTGAGAAGTTCTGAAGCACTATACATCATCATTTCAGGTAAAGGGCCAAGTATATTCCAACTATATGAGAGTGTTACGCTCACGGACTGCATGACGGTATACTTGCTTGACCTCAATATGTTCTTGATAGATTCAAAAAATTCCTTCTCGCTTTTATTTTCTATCAAGGCACGAACCATTTCCTGAAAATAGAGATTTAATATATTTGTCTTTTCAACTTCTGAAAAATCATCACTAAACTCAAGTGGAGACACAAACCCGCATCTATCTTTACTTTCTTTTATCGTTATCTTCTTTTCCATAATTTCCCAATGTCATTTTTTCGCCTTCATTTAGAAAAAAGCTGCTTCTCCCTTTTATTTCCTAGATATTCCCTTGTTCAATAATTAACAAAATTCTTCAAACAGGTCATTACAATCTGGCTCAGCACATGGTCGGCAGTCTTGCATCGCGCCTCGATATCATCAGGCTCAGGAGCTTCGTGAAAAACTTCTTTCCGAATCCCATAAATACATAATGTGGCAAGTTTTATCACTTCGAGTGGATTTGGGGCTGGTTTTCTTCTTTCTTGAGCAAGGTTCGAGCTATAATTAGTCTGACCTGATACGGATGTAATACCGTATGTTTCAAGAGAATCAAGCTTATTACCAAGCCCACGAACTATCGCATCGGCATTATTAGCAAGCAATCCGTCAAGCATCTTTTCAAATTTCTCCTTTTCCTTTGCCTGCAATCTGCCATTTATAGCATCATACAATCCATACAAACCGTTGAACGCAATCCATCTCATGATGAATCTCTTATAATGCGAGGATTCCTCCTCGGCTCTTACTGCCCAATCCGCAATGCGTAGTAAGTCTTCTTCGTGTTTAGCGCTCTTTTTGGTGAAGCCTGTACTCCAGAAAATCTGGCTCTCTGATAACGTTTGCCCGACATCAAGTATTGCCCAACTATAATCAAAGGATTTTGCTACAGGGCGACGCTTGTGAACGCCGGCAGCAACAACTTCATCGCGAGTGAGTAGCTCAGGACTTGAGACTATATCTATTCGGAGAATCTCCGGTACACGCATATAAATCATACGAGCCAACATCATGTTCCGAATTCTGTCTGCATGTTGCCTTGCTATAGTTTGATCAGCGTATTCATCGCTACGACTATCCGGTAGTTTTGAGTCAAATGATGGAGTTTCATATTCAATAGTAACGAATGTCTCCCCATTCTGAACTTCAAAGTTGTAGCCATTGATTATTTCTGGTGAGCGCAGTGAAGGCCGAATTTTCAGCCTTGTTCTCCAGCGATAAGATGGCATTTTATTAATTACTGGTCTCCGTAATGCAAGTAATGCTGTTTTTAAAAACCTTTTACAAATTCTCAAATTAAAGCCGAATAGGTAAACCTTAAAGAAATTCACACCGCTACCGGTTTTCTAAAGCCTTTTGCAAATTCCTACAGCCTGATTCATATCTCATATCGCAAGCCTTTTGAAAATTAGAGATTGCCCTCCCCTTATTACCTTTATCATAATAGGCAACCCCAAGATCGGAATAGGCTTCCAGAACGGGGGCAGGGTCTTGTTTTTGATATTTTTATCATTATTCCTCTTCCCCCGTCCCTACAGAACCTCTCCCCCAGCCCTTCTATCTTCCATTTGTCCTCTTCCATCATAATTAAAAGATATGTGTTGAGTCCGTTGCGCTTGACCCAACCGCACTGCTGTGGTTCTTCATAAGGGGAATTGATGATGAGATTGTCAATATTTTTCATGGTTCTTACTCAGTTGTCCCCCGCTGGCGGGGGAGTAAGGGGGTGGATTGCTCTATTTCCTGAACAGATGAAGCAATACTTTCTCTCACACCTTCAATGCACTTTAATACTTCTTCGTCTGTAAACCGTAACACCTTAAATCCTGCATCTATCAGATCTTTTTCCTTCTTCAAATCTTTTACAGCCGTTTCTTCCCAATGATGCGTTGATCCGTCCACTTCGATTATCAGTTTCAATTTTTTGCACATAAAATCAGCTATGTAGTTCATAACTGGTCTTTGTCTTCTGAATTGATACCCTTTCATTTGCCTTGCCCTTAGTACATATTTCCACAAACATGCCTCAGCCTTTGTCATTTCTGTACGTAATCTGTTTGCGAAAGGCTGCAGATTTTTATTGTAGGTGTAATTGTTGGTTTCGTCGGCTTTCATTGTCCTCCCCCCCTTCCCCCCTCCAGAGGGGGACATACGTGTTCTCACACTATGAGGGAAATTGGCATCTACCGTCTGCGGAGTGACACCACCTCCGTCACTTCGTGACACCTCCGCCAGCGGAGGACATCAGGGGCGGATAATCTTTAAACTCTCAATCCCCCTTGCATCAATAATCTTCACTGCCACTGCCTTGCCCGGGATAAAAGGCAAAGATACGGTTCCTCTGAATGCCTCTATTTTTTCTTCATCAATCTCGGCTTTCAGGTTCTTGGCTAAGAGTGCCCAGCCTTCTTTGTCTCCTGCCATGGGGAAGAATACCTGAGAGGGGAATAGACTGCGGCCATCGTAATCGGTATCGAGCATCCACATGGCAATGTCACCTTTGCCGCCGCTTTCCACTCTCCCTGTTTTGGGGTTGTAATAATCAAAGCCATGAACTTCGACCTGGTAGAGTTCCTCCCCCTTGCCCCCTCCAGAGGGGGATATTGCTTTCTGTTTGTTCGTACCAGATGGGGACACTTTGCGGAGGCTCACATCCGGTTGACCAATGAGCCAGAAACTTTCGTTGCTGCTGCGTTTCTTTTTTAAGTCATCAGTGAGCAGGTCGGCATTCATTTGGGCTTTGAGGAGTGTAACTCCGGGCCAGTTGGTTTCATCAATGTCTTTTGCGGCTTCTTCATCAAACTGGAAGGCGCAGAATAAAATCATTTGTGGTTTGGGTTTCAGGTGCATGGCTTCTTCCAATGACAGTTCCACCATCCGTTGCTCTAATGGGGCATGTTCCGGGCCAAAGCAGACCAGTACGCGTTTTGGCGACTCCTCCCCCCTACCCCCTCCAGAGGGGGACAGTTTTGTTTCTGCCTCTGCCTGTAAATATCGTGTGCCGCTTAACGGCTCTACTCTAGTAAACTCAATCAGCTTGCCGCCTTTTGCCCTTACACCTGCACGCAGCAGTTCGTCACGCCAATTGCTTTGACGAAGGGTTTCACCGGTGCGGGTTATCGAGGTGTCGGCGGTAAGTCCTCCCCCTGCATCCCCCTCCGTGAGGGGGACATTGGTATCCCCCGCTGGCGGGGGACTAAGGGGGTGGAATTCTTCGAATGATTTCGCCACCGGTGCAGGGACTGCCTCAACCGTGAATGGGCCGGTTACCCGTAATCGTTTACTATCTATAAACGGCTGGTCATACAAGGTTTCCTGTGCCGGAGGTTCGTTGTTGGCAATGCTTTTTAAAGTGATATGCGGAACGGTCTTGTATTTGAAGCCGCTTCCGACGCCTTCATTCGGATGTGCCAGTTCGTAGTAATCAAAACTTGCCATCATTAAGCGTTGCTTGGCAAGTGTGATGGAAACCCTTGAAGTATCGCAAGTGATCCACCGCCTCCCCCAATCCTCGGCTACAAATGCTGTTGTACCACTACCGCAGGTGATATCGAGGACAAGATCACCGGGGTCGGTGGTCATTAGGAGGCAACGTTGGACAACTTCCTTATTTGTTTGAACAACATAAACTGGATTTGCTGCACCCCCAAAACCGGACCATAGATTTGTTAAAGCTCTGTAAGGAAAATCATCAAAATATGTGATAAAGCGGATACTATTACCCGTCGCTGTAATTCTCTTTGCTTTTATAACATTTTGAATCCCTTCAGGAGTTGTTCCCCACCATCTATTTCCAGAATCATAAGTCTTACCTTGATACTCCACTTTAAATTTAGAACCTGGCCCAGGTTTGGTCATCAATACTGTCATAAATGGTTTAGACCCCTTTGGTAGAGGTATTGATTTATTTTTTTCCTCAACAGTCATTGGACGCCTGTCACCATTTTCTTTTTCAAGCATTGTATATCCAGATTGAATTGGGTCATCCTTTTTCTCGTATAGAGGTCTGTATTTAATAGATGATACATCTTTAGCATACCAAATAATATAATCCAAGGTATTACCTACCCGATTTACCGCTCTTAAACCACCAGCTGCTTTTGAGAAACATATAATTGAAAGAAAATTATCAGTGCCAAACACTTCATCCATCAATTCCCTCACATGATGGACATTCTCATCACTGATCTGCACAAAGATGCTGCCACTTTCGTGCAGCAGTTCTCTGGCTAAAAGCAAACGGTCACGCAAATAGGTAAGGTAGCTGTGTATGCCCAGTTCCCAAGTGTCGCGAAAGGCTTTTATCATTTCCGGTTCGGCTGTAAGGTCTTCATCCTTGCCGTCTTTCACATCCCGCTTGTTCACAAAGGGCTGAAAGTTGCTACCATATTTAATACCGTAAGGCGGGTCGAAATACATCATCTGCACCTTGCCGCCCATGCCTTCTTTTTCCAGCAAAGAGTTCATCACGAGCAGACTATCGCCCGCTACGAGACGATTGCTCCAATCTTCTTTGTGTTTGTAAAACTCAATGGCTTCACGCAGGGGTTTCTTGTGATCTTCAAACAAACTCAGTTGCCGTCCACCCCCTGCACCCCCGCCAGCGGGGGACATTTTTACGGTTTCAATTATTCGCCGCGGATCTAAGCGTTCGTGCACATGCAGGCTTACGGTAGGTACTTCAAAGCTGGTATGCTCTGCCTTGCCTGCCCATTGCAGTTGCGGGTCAAGGTGAGGGTCGTATTGGTATTTTTTCTTTTTTTGCCCGCCATTATCGGTGTGTGCATCCACCAGGCCTACGGGCGGGTTGTTGAGTCGCTTTTTATCTTTGTGTTCATACTGTTCGATGGGTTTCGAATTCGATCCTGTATTCTTTTTTCGCGCCATAGATTTCCCGCTTTGTTATTTTTAACAAAATAATGCTGTGGCTGTGTAGAGCGAGAGACATCATCAACCCACAAGTGAGAGTATTTCCTTTGCTGCAATCGGCTCAACGAGAAAGCAGTCAGCGCCACTCACCAAAAAATCACACCGTTTCTGAAGATTTTTAGAAGCCACGATGGTCATAATATGGGGAAAATTCTTTTTTACGGTCGTAAGGAATCGGCATCCATCTAAACCCGTAACATCGGTATCCACAAGAACAAAATCAATTTTATATCTCTTCAGAGTAGCAGTTGCATGTTCTTCGACATTAACAAAATACAACCTTAAACCCTTTTCTTTGGATGCGTTGCAAAGAACTTTTTTGAAAACCTCATTCCCGCTCAGTACCAGTACATTCTGGCTGGACTGCTGCCTCTTTCTGAAGTAACTGCCGAACATACTTTTGTATAATAATTTTCTATGCACCGATTCAATAATAATATTGAATTCCCTGTCGCTGAAATTTTTTGTCAGGTAATCGCTTACCCCAAAAGACAAAATATGCATCCAATCTTCAATAGTCTCTATTTCAACAATTGACCCCATATCAGGAAACTCATCCCGAATGTCCTTTAATAACTCAAATTCTTGAATCCTGACGGTATCGAAGTCCGAGACAACAATGTCACATTTGTTCTTTCGTAATAGTGCAATAGCCTGCTGCTTTTTATTGGCCTCATAAACAATGTATCCCTGTTTTAGCAATATTTTCTCCAGATATTTGGACCATGCCTCTTTCATGGATACGATTAATATCTTTACGTCACCCTTCGCGTCCAATTGCTTGTTTATAAGGGTATACTTCTCTTCCTCTTTAATTAACTCGGTGACTCTCTCACTTTCAATAGATTGAGCACCAATCTCGTATTTAATACCTGTAGATGTCATGGACTCAAATACCCTCCTTACTTCCACATAAATTTTTTTCTGAGGATTTTTATAAAGCTGTCCCGAGGTCTTTATAGAAGACAGATAAAATTTTATTATTAAAATGTCGGACGGCATTAAAGGTTGACCGATAACAAACCGAATCCCATGTTTGGAAATATCCTTTATACGAATCGGTATATCCGGGAATATCTCAGACACTCCTCTTTCAACAATGGAACAAACCCCTTCAATTTCTATATTAAATCGTTTATCAGCGCGACGCTCATCAATATTGATATTCTTCTCGGGTGGAAAGATTACAATCGGCTCTGCCTTCGATTCCCGTAAGACCTCCAATGTCTGAATCAATTCCGATATGAAGCTTTGAGCCGTCTTAAGCTCATCAACTGATAATTCCAGAAGGGGTTCTTTCCAGGGTTCGTTGTACATAGCATTTTATGGAAAATTTCATCAACCTTTCAGGTTTTCTTTTAAGTACATTTGTACCTTTTTCCCATCCAGCGAGCTGCCATATTTGCTCATAATCAGTTTCATTGCAGCACCCATTTCTTTAACAGTAAATTTATTCGTTTCAATGACTTCGTTAACAATTTTTTTAATTTCGTCATCTGACAATTGTTTTGGCAAGTATTCCTCGACAATTGCAATCTCTCCATCCAACTCCTTTACTTTGTCCGGCAACTGTAGTCTTTCATATTCTTCTCGAGTCTTCTTGAGTTTCTTATAATACCCGCGAACGACCTCGACATAGTCGATCTGATCCTTTGGTTTACCCGATGTATCTGCAATCTTGATATCGGCAAGCATCATACGCAGTACCGACGTCCGCAATTTATCCTGTGCCTTCATAGCACTTTTTAATTCTTCCGTTACCCGTTCTTTTAAATTCATAGCTTATTCCTCTTTAAATGAATACCCACCCACTTTATGCCCGCAATTAGGGCAATACAAAGGCGTACCCTCGTAATATTTCCCACAGTATTTACACGGTGTTAAGATTTCTACCTGCTTGGTCTGCTTTGTCCTCATAATCAAATACATAGGTAAAAAGACAATCATCAGCAAAAAAACACCAAGCATCCAGCCAGTAGCTGCAAGTGTCTTGTACCCTCTCTTTTTTGCATCCGTGTACACCCAAACAGCCACAGCCGCAGCAATAAGTAATCCAATAAATCGCATAAAATTTATCCTTTCGAAATTTTTTTCGAAATTTTTCGTGAAATATAACACATAGGATTTATCCAGTCAAATAATTATCTCAAGAATCGGCCACCGTGAATGACATGCAACCCAGAGAAAATTACTCTTGAAAGAATCGTCCCTTTTAGTAAAATAGCGACACTGATTTTTGCTTTCAGAAATACTTTTGTTGTACTTTAAGGAGAATATTGAATGAAATATATATACACAGCACCTGACTGTCCAAAATGTGAGTCTTTAAAGAAGAAATATAGGACTGAAGGGGTGCAGTTTATCGAAAGGAATGCAGACCGGATAAAGCAGCCTGAAGATGAAATCGACCAGGAGGCACTAGTACAGGCTTCAATGCAAAATATGGAACTACCCGTTGAGGTTAATATCTAATGCCCTATTGAGGAATTTCGATGTTGAGACCTTTCGTCACACTTCGACTCCGCTCAGTGTAACATCATTCCAAGCGGAGTCGAAAAATCTTCCTTAAGATTTGACCAAACCCCAACGTTCGCGTATGCGCCTTTCCACTTTCATGAAAAACAGCCGGTCAACTAAGATACCGATCATAATAATTACCAGCATTACGGCAATGACCTGGCTCATGTCATTTAATTCTCGTCCGATCATCAAAAGATGTCCCAACCCCAGGCATACGATTAATAATTCACCGGCCATTAACGAACGCCAGGCAAAAGACCAACCCTGCTTCATCCCTATAATGATGTGCGGGAGGGCAGCCGGAATAATCACTTCGAGATATAACTTCAATCCTTTTGCCCCCATGGTCTTTGCAGCACGAATATAAAGTGACGGCACACTTTTAACCCCCGCATCTGTTGCAATCGTAATAGAAAGCACGGCACCCATAAAAACCAGAAATATGATTGCCCTGTCGTTCAAACCAAACCAAAGCAAGGCGAGGGGCAACCAGCAAATGGTCGGCAATGTTTGTAAACCAGAAATCAGAGAACCAAGTGTCTCTTCAAAAATCCGGAATCTGCCAATAAGCAAACCCAGAAAAATGCCACTACCAATAGAAATTCCATAACCAATGGCAATTCTTTTCATGCTAATCGCTATCCCAATGAGAAGGCTCTGATCTTGAAACCTGCGGGCCAATGTCTTACATACTGAAACAGGAGAAGGAAGGATATATTCTGGCCAGACCCCCCATCGAAACAACAGTTCCCAGAGGCCTATAAGAAGGATAAAAAATATGACCCTTTTCAGTATACTATACATTTCTCAAATCCCTCCTCCAATATCTGTCTTTGCAGGCACTTCCGTTGTACATTTTATATCACACTCTATGCACGAATCCGCATCCATCTCACATTTCACAACCTTATCGATCTCGGCCTTTAGCTCTTTCATGATTCTTGTGGAGTATTCTGCCACATGCACATCATTGTCATCACGGGGTCTCGGTAAATCAACGAAAAACTCCTTCTTGATCTTGCCTGGCGAAGTAGAAAGGATAAAGATGCGATCCGCCAAACATACCGCTTCGCGAATATTGTGGGTAACAAACAGGATCGTCTTCTTTGTCTTCATCCATATATTCTGCAGCTCAAAATGGAGTATCCACCTCGTCTGTGCATCCAGTGCAGAGAAGGGCTCATCCATCAAAAGCATCTCCGGATTCATCGCAAGTGCCCTGGCTATTGCTACTCGCTGCTTCATTCCACCAGACAGTTCATGTACATGAGCATTCTGAAATTTTGTCAAATGAACCATTTTGAGATACTCAAGGGCAATATTTCTTCGCTCCCTGCCATTCATACCCTTTAATTTTAAACCAAATTCAACATTCTTTATCACATTGAGCCAGGGGAAAAGGGCTGCTTCCTGAAATATAACAACCCGATCCGTCCCGGCACCACTGACCCTACGACCATTAGCCCATACCTCTCCGGAATCTGCATTTTCAAGCCCTGCAACGATGTTCATAAGAGTAGTCTTCCCGCATCCAGAAGGTCCAACCAAACATACAAATTCCCCCTGTTTGATTTCGAGATTTATGTCCTCCAGTACATAAACACTTCCATTTTTTGACTGAAATGATTTAGATACGTGCTGAATGCGTAAATTTGGCTTTTCGCCATCCGCCCTGGATGTTTCTAGTTTGGTATCAACTCTTTCATGATCCAATACCAGCAGACTTTCAATTCCTACGCTTTCTGACATCGTTTACCACCTCCAAAAAGCCTTAAGTTAAACACGGACAAACAATCCCTGTTCAAAACTTACAGGGACAGGATTTTGCCCGTGCCTCCCTCAAACAGCCTAATTAAAATGAAAATTCCTTATAATTCAATTATCTATTGTTCACTTACCAGAGGTAATGACCTCTCACTGAGTACCTCATTGAGTAACCGCAAGTCAACCAGCCCTGATAAGTCGGGCATTTGTTCACCCAAAAAACCTGCATGATACGCCATTTCTGCATAAGAAAAGAGCGACGGGACAACAGGATCATACGTAATCTCAAACCGCAAGAAGGCATCATCAATGATTTCTTTCGGGAGATTAACTCCCGAAAGTGCCTCAATCTGGTCACAAACAACTATCTTCGCCTTTCTGGAATGCCGGTTAATCCAGCGGGTTATTTTAACATGGGCTGCCAACCACCGCCTGACCCAATCGGGATGTTTTTCCAAAAAATTTGTTCCAACAATCACCAGTGTTGAACTAAACTGGCCATCTTTCCATAATGTTCTTTCATCAAAAAAAACCTCTCCACCTGCCTGCTTAATAAGTCTTGTTCCCCACGGTTCCGGAACCCAGGCACCGTCAATTTGTTTTCTCATGAAAAGGTTGAAAATATCAGGATTACGCAAGGGAAGGATATTAACCGTTCCACCATTTTCCTTTGGCTTCAAGCCACAATTTCTGATATATCCCCGAAGGGCAATATCCTGTGTGTTCCCAAGCTGCGGCGTTGCAATCCTCTTCCCGGAAAGATCCGTATCCTTTTTTATAGCAGAGTCAGGTCTTACCACAAATAACGCACCACCACTTGCCACACCAGAAATCACTTTGAATGCCCTGCCACCTGACCGCACATACCCGTTTATAGCAGGACTAGGTCCAACATATGCAATGTCTATATCTCCGGAAAACACGGCCTCAATGATAGATGGTCCTGCATTAAACAAGGTTGACTTTATCTTGATCTGAGGGCCAAGATATGCCGCAAAGGTACCATCGGCCATCCCAACGACGGCCTGTGCATGGGTGATATTCGGAAAATATCCTACCCGAATCGTAGAGTCGTTTATCTTCCTTGAACAGGCACCGCCCGTAACAATTAAAAAAAACAGGAGTAACAAACTACCCCAGATTCTCAAAATATTTGCCATTTTTTGGAAGTCTCAACAAACTACAACAAATTCTATCGTTTTAATAGATATTTAATTAAAAAAATTTATTTACTATATCGAGTACGTTAGTACGTCATTCGTTCTTTTTTCCAGTGAATCCCTAACACGCTTACACATATCAGCAAAAGTCATTGTGTCCAGCACGTCTGCAATTGCGTTCCGAATGTCCATCATCACACCCCGTATAACACAGGTAACTTCTTCCGAACATGGCTTGTAAGATATTTTACTCACACAGTCTACTGGTGCAATTGCCCCATCAAGCACGCGAATCACTTCCCCTAATGTAATCAAATCAGGCGACCTTGCCAGTTCATAACCGCCTTTAAGACCTATCTTGCTATTGAGTATGCCTACTTTCCTCAGGGTAAGAAGGATGTTTTCTAAAAATTTTTGCGGAATCTTTTCCTTTGAAGAAATTTCTTTGATCTGCACAGCACCATTTTTGTAATTCATGGAAAGATAGATCATCGCGCGTAAGGCATAATCACTTTTTTTAGATAGTTTCATAAATCTTGCACAATAATAACAATGTATATAGAAGTTATAGGCATTTTAGCAAAACAACAAAGAATGTCAACTACTTTTTTTACACCATTTCTCACATTACCTCTGCCGCCTTAATAATGACTTTATCCAGTGTATTAAATTTTTCTATATAAGCAACACGTTCACACCGCAGATCAGATACCTGATTGATAATACTATCCACATCATAGAAGTTTTCGACATTGTATCTGGACAAATCCATACCATCAACAAATGTAGGCACTTCAAGATTCCAGTATTTATCTTTATCCCATTTATTAGTATCCCGCACAATACCCCGGATAATAGCTGACATCTCCGGGATCTCTATCCGTTGTACCTTACGTTTAAAAACCTTAACACCGTTTGGATGATTTTCAATGATCTCCCCTAGACCCCCTGTATTTAACTGGTAGCATTGAACCTTGCCTTCGTGCCTCTTCACAAAATCATAGAACCAATTCCCTTCATATGACTTGTCGCCTATAATGAATGGATTAGTACCCACCTCTCTGATAGACTCTCCTGCACGTTTTGGGTCACCGGCAGATGTCTCAATGGATTCACCCAGCATGAAGGCTGCTGCTGCCTGTTCAGGGGTAAGTTTAGCAGCAAGGGGTACCACGGTATGGCGACGGGTAATGAAAGCAACAATTAGTCCATCCAGGGCATCAACAGGAGGCAGATTGATGTCGTTCGAAATATACGGACTAAGGTCTTCCCGGATCATAATTCCCCGTCCGTTACTGGTCAAAGTATCGTCTTCAAAATAGATATTCCCTTCATAATCGATCATCACGTTTTCAAAAACGGCATTGCGGGATGTTGCTGCCTTGTAGATGATCGGTTGAGTTACGGGATCGAGACCTTCAGTCTTTAAATAGAATCCACGCTCAGAACCATAGGCAGAACCATCTTTTTTGAGAAAGACCACGTCATCCTGGAGTATTTCAATTCCTTCATCCTTATCGTTTAATCCATGAGTATGACAGGTATGTGTCGTTTTCCCGGTACCACTCATCCCAAAGACAAGCATCCCGTATCTTCTCAGACGACCATCTGGCCCCTTTGCCTTCAAAATCTTTGAACCCGCATGGAGACCTAGCATCCCCCGCTGTTTGGCATTCCACATAGCCATTCTTAAGAATCCCTTTTTGGATTCACCATAATAATCAGTCCCCAAAACAACGGTCGTACTTATCTCAGGAAAGACCAGAATTTGTCGTTCGCCCTCCTGCCATTCAGGAATATAAAGAATATACTGTTTCGGGTCCCCATCAGGTTTGACCGGAAAGAGCGTCGCCCACGTCATATAGGCAAGACGGATCATCTCGGGTCTTTGGATAGAAACAAAAATAGTACAATTCGGTGAAAATTCATCATTATTTCCCATGGTTCGATTTATCCGTACAATGGGTGCCAGTTTAACGTATTCCTCCAGAGAACATAATGTTTTGGAAAGATTATTCATGATCTCCGTTTGCTGTGAATTAAGCGTCTTCTGACGAACAGCGTCGCTCCCCACATACACGGTTACTTTTGCGCTGCGATTCTTGACGGAAGAATGAACAGCCACATTCCCAAATTTTGTAAACGATGCAAATCGTTCTGCACTACGGCGCAATGTCCAATCTCTAGAATTAATGACATTCGGAGCGCCCTTTAAGTATTCTAAAATCCGATTAACTACCTGAAATTCTTTTATGGGAGGAGGTGTTGATAACATTTCGAATCCCCTTATCAATTTATAACGTGATTATTGAATCAGGCCTTCGACGACTTTTAGTGTGCTGAATTCAATTTAAAATTTCCTTATTATAGTAAATCAAACGAAATATGCAAAGGAAAAACACGGAGACTCGAACCATAGTTATGTATTTTTTCATTTCTAAAATAAGAAAATTTGGGGTCCATTCTGATTGAGGAGATTTGTAACAACCAGATCATTTTTTGAACTAAAGACACCTCTTTTTTTATTTTCTCCATGGCCACTGAAAGCATCTTGCTCACTGACCTTTTCATTTACTACTTTTTGCTCATTTGCTATATTGATATGGAATTTAACTCTATTTTAGGTGTCTATATCTACCTGGGTTGCTGCAGCATTTAACATTACTTTGCCAGTATATCCATCCCTACCGCGCGTCCAATCTCTTTACTAAGTTCCACTGTGCTAATGTGTCTGCTTCCTTGTCGTGTAGGAATAATGGTAATTGTTTTTGCCATTTTGTTCCTTAACTCGGCAATCGTTTCAAGACACTGTTCTGCCATATCCTCTGTGATCAAAATAATGCCTACTGAAAAATCCTGGGTAGTTTTTCTTAAAATACTAACGGTTTCGGATATGGTTTTCACAGGTTCGATCTCAACCCCTATGCTTTGATAAGGCAGTATATCTTCCCTTTCCCCGATGATAACAATTTTAGACATATGTTTTTTTCAATCGTTCTCTGAGAAATTTATTTTCTATCCCATGTACCTTTCCACCCAACACTAATTTCAAGTTGCATACCTCAACTGTAAGACCGCACAGGTACCCAAACACCCTTTCCGGTCCAAATGGTATATACTTTACAGGACGTATAATATCTAATAAATAATTGTCAGTTACTATTTCGTATTGAAAGGAAATATTTGGAAATAAATTTAATGAAAGCATTTGTATAAAATATTGGTCTAGTAGAGGCGTATTGCAACACGCCCCCACAAAGGCTTCATGCACTGTCTTTTCTGATATCCATGCAGTGCTTTTAATTAGTTTGTAAAACACATGTTCTTTATCAAATCCTTCTAAAAAGTACTGTTCCAAGAGTTTCATATCAAGCCCTAAAGCCATTGCACGCCGTATCACCTCAAGACCCTTCACGAATTGGTATATCATCAGGTATCGCTTGACAATCTCAATATTTATTTCGCTGGAAAAATTTTTAATATATCTCAAATAAGTGCCGTCGCATACCAAATCAATTATAAAAGGCAATTGTGTAAATGGGTAAGAGGGAATTCGGTTTTGGCTATATTGCATTGTAATTTTCTTAAAAAAAGAGATTGCTTCCTTAAATACTTTCGGCAAAGAAGTTGCTTTCCCATGCCATTCATCGTCCCATGTATCCTTGCTAATGATCCCTCTAAGAAATTTATTCACGCTTATACGTAAGGTTTTGAATTTTATAAATTTCTTCAAATTGAGGATGTCGTTTCTTATCAAGAAAAAGTCGCACACGGCACTGTGGGGTGACAAAGACCGTATTTCATATAACTTATCATGGTAATAATTATCAAGCAGCGTTTCGAATTCGTTCAAATGCTTCGCATCCGTGAAGTAGGCCTTTAAAGGAGTGTTACTTAAGTTTGTCAATACATCATTTAAATTATTGATGGATAGTAATTTCTCAAAGAAGTTCATACTGAGTAAATAGCACTCCAGGATATTGACCCGTCCGGATAGATAACACCATCCATGATGATGTGCATTACTTGCCATATAGTTCGTTTAGCTCGATGGTATAAGAATTTCAACTCCTGACAGTTTCTGACGCAGATGTATACTGATCATCGGGATTTTTAAAAGATAAAATCATTATCTTTTTGCTGAGCGCTTAAGACAAAGTCAACATATTAACTGCAGAAATCGGTGTCCTAATCAAAATCTTCCATTTACAATTCATCATTGGACAACCTCAGCATGTCGATCAACTTGGGTGCCAGCGTGGTTCGGAGATTTTTGGCAAGGGTATCTAAGGTATAATCAATTTCATAATAGCTAGTCTTTAAGACAAAACCGCCTTTTATATCAATAGCAGTTGTATTCAGATTAATTCTTGCCTTTCTATTTTTATTAACGTTGTCGATAAAGGTAGCGGTTATTCGTTTTAAATCCCTTGCGTTAACGAACAACTTTCCTTCCAGTTGGTCGGGTATGTTTGCCATCCATTTCCCTATCAATGTAAAATAATCTTCATCAGGAAGTAATTGTATGCATTCTATTGCACGCGCCAGAATATCGTCAATCACACTATTCTTAACTTCCAGCAATTTCATTTTATAAGCCCTTTTTAATGAGACGAAGGTTCCTTTGATATCCTTATTGAGACGTTCCTCTTCGACGCGCAACATCTTCTGGTATTGTTTTTCCAGGGAGAGTTTGGTTGTTTCAACCTGGGCGCAAAATTGTTCTTCAGCCGTTTTGATAATTTGTTCGGCCTCTTTTTGTGCATTCTTTATGATATAATTCCTGATTCGTTCGATGGTCATAAATAAAACTTTGTAATTGTAGGGGAAAGCCACCTCGCCCCAACGTGCAATCATATATCAATATGAAAAACTAAACATAACCTATGTTGGCGGAGTGAAGGAAAATCCCCCTTCCTTGGTCAGCCATGTGATCAACAAGATAGAAATCAATAAGGCAATAACAGCGTACGTTTCAACAAGCGCAGGGATCAGGATGGCACGTCCCCCTTCTTCCGGCTGTTTTCCCGTAAGGTTGATAGCTGCAGTTGCAGCCTTAGCTTGAATAAGTGCGGTAATATATTCTACAATGCTTGTGGCTATAGCGATGAGGAGGATCGCAACCCCAATAGCAGGAGGAATATTTAAATTCCCTGTAATAATTCCGGTACGCAGGGCAATCATAATGGCACAGATAAATCCATAAAAACCCTGGGTGCCTGGCAATGCCATGAGTACAAGCAGTTTTCCAAATAATTCTGGCTTTTCCGATAAAATACCTGCAGCCTGAGATGAAGCAATCAAAATACCTTTCGCAGAACCCAGACAACTTATGGTGACTACAAGAATGGCTCCAATGATAACCCAGCCGAAACCAGTTTGTACAAAATACAACTTTAGTAATTCTGCCATGATACACTCCTATGATATTCATTCCGAATCGTTTTCTGTAATATGTATCCGTTGGTTACCCAAACCGTAAGGTTGAAATTTTGGGGCACCTCCTTCATAAAATCGTCCAAAAAATTCAAGAAAGATTAACCGTGCAGGATGAATAAAGGCACCGAGAATACTCATGACAAAGTTAAACATATGTCCCAAAATCAGGGTGATTACAAAAAATACGGCACCGATAAAAGTCCCTGTTTTGAACAAAGTCGCTACGATGTTAAATGCCATACCAACAATCGTTGTTGTAAAACTAAGGGCCAGAATGCGCGTATAAGAAAGGATATCCCCAATAAAACCCGTACACCCATAGGTACCTACAATGCCGTATAAACTAACAATCCCTGTGAAAATTTTACCAATCAAACTCTTTTCGTTACGTCCCTGCGTTGAGATCAATCCAACCGCACCAATGATGGTCATATATTTCCCAATAGTGATGATGTTACCGGGTATTTTTAGAAAAATGGTTGATATCAGGATCAAAAATCCTGGCAGCATAATAAGCCATAATAATCCGTCACAGATTGCATTCAGAATATTCTTTCTTCTCAATTCTCCATACATCCTGAGCGTGATGCCGTAAAATTGGTTCAATACACCCAGTGCTATGACAAACAAGAGCGCCATAACAGGTTTTGAGAGAGGGTCCAATAGCGTCAGCCTTTCTTTTATTTTTAATAAAAGATTGTTCTTGCCTAAATACATCGGATTATAGAGATCTCCAGCCCATCCGCCGGTAACGGCACCAAAAATCATCGTGCTAATACCAGCATAAAGGAAGAGTTTCAAGAAGTTGGAAAATGTTTCAGATGATTTATATTTCCTGGCCAACCATGCGGAAAAAGCCGTTAAAAACACCCCATAAAACACATCCCCAAAACAGAGTCCAAAGAAAATGAGAAAGGATATCATCACAAAGGGCGTTGGATCGAACGTAAAATAATTGGGTAATCCAAACATGTTTATTAATAATTGGGCAGGTTTGAAGAATTCATTCAGCGCAATGGAAACGGGTACTCTGTCAGCCGGTGAAGGTTCTTCATAAACAACCGATGCCTGCGGAAATTTGCCGTGGAGTAATGTATCGAGTTTGCGTTTGTCTGTTTTTTTGACATATCCAATTAACACAAAGACCCTTTTGGATATGATACACCGATGCTGTGTAAGAATCTTATTTCTTTCGTTTTCCCAGTATCCAAGGAGTATCTCCAGAAAACGCCATTCCCCGGATAGTTCAAGGATACGACGACGAATCCGCTCTTGCTCTTGAATCATATGAGACATTTCCAGCGCTAATTCATCTCTACGGTCTTTTACGTTACCCGATAGGGCCGGGAAAGGTATCTCCTTAAAACCGAATTTTTCAAGAATTCTGAGTGCGTCATCCTTATCCTTATTTAAGTACGCGAGGAGGATTTTCAGTTTTTCTTTAGCCTTTGAAACAATCTGCCATGTGAAAAACTCATTGGTTGATTCATTTTGTAAAAACCGATTCCATCGAGACTCAGATACCTGGCAGTAAAAGAAGGAGACATGCTTAATGCTTCTGAGTTGAGTAAATTCAATTGACAAGGGTAAAAAATCTGTAAGTTTGTCCAATTCTACCTTTAGTTGTTTTTGCCTTTTTTGAAGGCTTACGTATTTTTCATATTGACTTTGACATTCCACAAAGAGGGATTCGATATCTATACGAGAAAGTGTTTGATCTAATTCTTTGCGGGTAATTTGCAATGGAAATGGAAAGAGACCCTCAACAAAGCTTTTCTTTTTCTGGACGAATGTTTTAAGAATGGAAAAGATGGTATTAAGTCTGTAAATATTCTTCTCAATATCATTAGAAGTGGTAGGAAATCTCTGAAAGGATGGAATTGCCGAATTGTCGAGTTGCGTAAAAGTGTCTGTAATATGAACGATATTCAAATAATAGAGTTGGCTGAGAAACCGCTGCGAAACCTTTTCTGGGAGTAGAATGGTCACTTTATCGACCTTCTGAATAGCCATACTAGCTCTCGTAAATGTTTTTTACTACCCAATTAACAGCATCTTGCACGATTTGATTATTTCTATGGAGGAGGTTTTTTTTTAACAATTTAAATTCATTTCTCAGACGTTCTTCTTCTGATTTTTGCAAATCGAGGGTCTTTGATTTTAATGTTTCAAGCTTTTGACGGTATTCATTCTCAATGATTGCTTTCATACATCCAATCTCATGGTGAATACCGGCAATAATCTTCTCTGCTTTTTGTTTGGCATTCCTCACAATAGTGTCAGCTTCTGACTCGATTTCCAGTACTTCTGCGATAAGATGGTTGCTCATAGAGAATTTGTTCTATAAACTTGCTGAGCCTTTAGCTCATAAGAGTGCAGAAAAGCAAAGTGTGGCAAGTTAGGTAGGGCTGTCTCTTTACAATGGTTGTTGTCAAACAGTTTCCTGTCATCCCTGAAACGGGAATTCATATTTTACCTCTGCGTTCTCTGCGGCGTACTGAACTGTTACCGACAATAATAAGGTATTTGTTATTTATGTTACGTTGAAATGTGCACCGTTTCAAGAAAAAACCAATTATCTGTGAATGAGGGATAAATAGTTTAAAATATTTGCTATTCATAGAATTGATTTTTAGAATGTGTCATAAGTTTTAAATATTTCGTTAAGGAGTCGTTTTGTATGGGAAATATATCTTCGCAGGAATTAGTGGCATTAATATTGAAATATCTCGATGTAGAAAGATTAAAAAAGGAAAATCCCTTAGCTACCGAGGAAACGATCAATGCATTTTTTCAAGAAATCTTAGAAACGAAGAAAGGGAAGAAACGGGTCGATATTTACCTGCCACACCATGATATGACTCAATACAGACAGGAAGGTTTTCGCGAACTTATCATCCATACCGATGGAGCATCAAGAGGAAATCCGGGTAAGGCGGGTATTGGTGTAGCCATATTCGATAAGGATTATCGTCTTGTTGAGGATGTATGCAGATTTATCGGAGAATCTACAAATAATGTTGCTGAATATCGGGCGATGATATTTGCAGCCCAAAAGGCAATTGCCTATAATGCTAAAAAAGTCATCTTTAGGACTGACAGCGAACTCCTGGTTCGACAACTGAACGGTGAATACCGCGTAAAGAGCCCCAATATCCTGCCCCTTTATAGTGAACTTATGAAACTCCTATGTAAAATACCCACATGGAAGATTCAACATGTACGCAGGGAGGAAAATGTCATTGCTGACACGTTGGCCAACCGGGGCATTGATTTATCGGCGTAGTACAGCGTTAAATAAATAATTGACTAATACTTACAGGTATGATATAGTTTCAGTCTGCAATTTTTACAACAAGTGTTCATTGTACATCATGAGTGTTTTAGGTCATGATAAACAGCTCTAGACTATTACAGGCTACAAATTTAGTTAAAGAATACACGAATGGTGAGCGCACAGTGCCTGTCTTGCAAGGTATTAACTTATCCATTGAAAAGGGTGAGATTGTAGCGATTGTGGGTGCCTCTGGTGCAGGGAAAAGTACGTTGTTGCATATCCTGGGGATTTTGGATACGCCAACCTCTGGTTCTGTAATATATAAAGGAATAAATCTGACTCAGTTAAGTGCGAAGAAACAGGCAGACATGCGTAACCGTGTTTTCGGTTTTGTTTTCCAGTTTTACCATCTCCTGCCTGATTTTACTGCCTTGGAAAATGTTTTGCTGCCTGGTTTAATTGGAAGTGGGTTCTCAAAATGGAGGGCAATAAATAAAAACTACAAAGATCGGGCAACTTTCTTGTTAGAAAGGGTTGGTCTGGGCAATCGCTTGACGCATAAACCTTCGCAGCTCTCTGGTGGTGAAAGACAACGGGTTGCTATCATACGGGCACTGATTAATAACCCCGAATTATTGTTATGCGATGAGCCAACGGGTAACCTTGATACAAAGACAGGCCATGAGATCCGAGAATTAATATGGGATCTAAATAAGACATTGAATCAAACAGTCGTGATCGTTACGCACGATGAAGAAATAGCCAAACATGCCGTACGGGTTGTAAGAATTGTTGACGGATGCATTCTGGAATAGAAGGAAGAGAAAGGAGTAAAAATTACAGCAATGGGATTGAAGATTTATATAAATGGCCAGATACTTCCTCAAGAAGAAGCCAAAATATCGGTTTTTGACCATGGGTTGCTTTATGGAGACGGTGTGTTTGAAGGGATACGCGCCTATAATGGAAAGATATTTACGCTGGATCAACACCTGGATAGACTTTACACCTCTGCGACGGCCATTGCTCTCAAGATACCCATGACAAAGACTGAAATGGCAGATGCTATTAAAAAAACAATGGAAGCCAACAATCAGACAGATTCGTACATCCGGCTTGTGGTTACCAGGGGAGTAGGAAAACTCGGATTGGACCCTAACAAGTGTTCTATACCACAGGTGATCATTATTACGGATACGATTGAGCTTTATTCAAAAGCACTTTATGAAAAGGGACTCGATATCGTAACCGTTTCCACGATCAGGAACCATTTTTCTGCCCTTGATCCCAAGATCAAATCTCTCAATTACCTGAATAATATCCTGGCAAAGATTGAATCAATACAAGCCGGTGCTGGGGAAGCATTAATGCTCAATAAAGATGGTTATGTAGCGGAATGCGCTGGTGATAATATCTTTATTTGTAAAGATGATATCCTTTTGACTCCTCCGGCGAGTGCAGGAATATTAATAGGCATTACCAGAAACGTCGTAATGGAATTGGCTACCAAGATGGGAATTCAGGTCCGGGAAGAATTAATGACTCGATATGATTTATACATTGCCGATGAATGTTTTCTAACCGGGACAGCCGCGGAAATTATTCCTGTTGTGAAAATTGATGGGCGAGTAATCGGTACGGGCAAGCCCGGAAGCATCACTCTTGACTTGTTAAAAAGGTATCGCGATCTTACGAGAAACGGTTTTTAGGCAGATTCTTTTAGCTTTGGAGCTGAGAATGAGGCAAAAACCATAAGAGATATGCCAACGCAAATCAGACTATCGGCAACATTAAAAGTAGGCCAATGATATTTGTCTCCGATATGCAAATCTATAAAGTCTCTTACATATCCATACCATATTCTATCCCAGAGATTTCCTGCTGCACCTGCCAGAATAAGACCTAAAGCAAAGTTTGACGCAAAAAGTGACTTATCAGATTTCATATAAATATATATAATGGCGGCAATTGCTATGATTGAGAAAATAACAAAGGCGTTGTTTTTACCGGGGAACAGCCCAAAAACAACGCCTTCATTCTTACTTTGCAATATATTGATTAATCCAGGGATTAAATTCACCTTTTCAAATTCATCTAATTTGGAGAATACAACCCATTTTGATACAATGTCTACGATAACGCCAAACACGGCCGGTATAACAAATGTCGCAGGGTTTTTCATAAAATCTATTTTAAAATGGAATCCATCTCCTCTTCCCTTTGACAATCTATACAAAGTTTTGCATAGGGTACAGCCTTTAGTCGTTCCTTATTTATTTTTTTCCCGCATATTTCACAAATGCCAAAAGTACCTTCTTCGATCTTTTCCAAAGCGGTATCGATATTACGCAGGCTTTCTTCTCCGCTCTGGATAAGCTCAATCATAAGATCTCTTTCGTAGTTGTCTGTACCTACATCAGCCATATGTATCGGAACGTTTGACAAATCACCAGACGCATCTTGCCTGGATCTTTTTAATGCCTCTCCCTGCATAGAATCCACTTTTCCGACGAGCCTTTCTCTTAAAGAAAGGAGGAGCTTTTTAAATTGAGCAAATTCTTCTTTCATTATTCCTCTCCATAGTATATTAAAAAGATCATGACGTTTCCTACTGCCTACATTAATTAACGTAAAGTCGCATTACTATAGCATATAATGAAAAACTAGTCAATAAAATTTGAGACCGTGTTATTTGCAAAAGATTTCTGGTAAACTCAAAATCCTATTCTGTTAATGATTCAGGCATACAAACTTTAGGGCAAAGCTACTACGAACGAGTCATTGGTCATAAAGTGGTGTAACTGCCTTGTTTACAGGACAAGCTCTATAAAGCAAAGCGGGACAATGTTGTACAACATTGTCCCGCTTTTTTTGACTTGAATATCTTGAATATAATGTATCAATTCTGCAATTCTTTAATGTCCCTTTTTTCTTTCCTTCGTCTTTTCTTGAACAATATCGTTTATCTGCCAATTTCGTTCAAAAGCCGTGCAAGACTTGTATGCCACATCACGCATAAGGATGTTACAAAAGACATCTTTGCCATCCAGGACAATTGCATAATTACATCCAAAACAAATACTCTTCTTATTATTATTTTTTTTATTTTTCATCTACTTATACTCCTCAAGTGGTAGTAGAAATAAGAACAGTCTAATTCTACTTGATAAACACAGAATAAGTCAATGTAAAAATACTGTACCTTTTTAACAGCCAGACAATTGAATTGTGATAGTTACGGATAATAAAAATTTTTGTAAAAATGTCCGAAATTACTTGCAAAATCTATTTGTAGATGTATTATTAACCTCAAATAAATAAAATGATTAAGTGATTATTGATCTATCCCAACTGGCCACAATATTATAGAATATTTGGATAAAGTTACTACAGTATATTGTTGTTTTACATAGCAACAATAAGCATAAGTATATTTTTGCCTTCCATCTTACTTAGGAGGAAGAGATAATGCGAATATTGACTAAACTGAAATATATCAACCTATGGATCTTTTTTGTTTTATTACTATTGACTGTAGACCGAGAAATAGCTTACGGGGTAGAGAATTTATATAAACATACGAAACATGAAGAAAGGTTTCGGAAGAGTTCCTATAGTAATTTCCATAATGAACTCAGTCATACTATCGGAGGATTGGAAGAAAAATCAGACGATCTTGAAGCCATGAATCAAAATCTTGAAGGCCGTGTTAATATGCTCGCATCAGAGAAGGATAAGTTGAAACAGGCATATGCCCAAATGAAGGCGAAACAATCTGCCATGGAAAAAGAACATGCCAAACTGAAAAAGAAGGCTACATCTTTGGAAATTGCTTATAAGAAATTGTCCAGCAAGGTTAACGTGGCGAAAACTTCTAAAAAACCAAAGTCGGTAGCCAAGAAAAAGTCCGTTACAAAAACAGCACAAAAGAAAGCTAGTACCAAGTCTAAGAGTACGGCCAAAAAAGCTTCCGGCAAAAATGTTTCCGGTGCCAGGAAGAAAGTGAGCGCACCTATTGTCCGATCCTATACCCCAAGAGTACCAGAAGTAAAAGCAACAGAAGAACAAAAAAGAGATGAGGTTAGTGGATTTGATATAAAAAAGATTAACGAGAAGGGTATTGAATACGGCAAGAAAGGTATGTATGACCAGGCAATAAAGGAATTTCAAAAAGTTGCAGCCATTGAACCCAACTTGGCTAATGTACATTATAACCTTGGTCTTGCTTATAAAAAGAAAGGTATAATATCGGAAGCCAATAGAGAATTTGCTGAATATGAACGGTTAAAGGGGCAAAATAATTAGGAATTCTTGGTAATCTAATTTCAAGTCACTTATCTCTACTGTGGATGATAAGCCAGGAAATTACCGACATCTGGTAAAACTATTTAACGCTGTAAAAGTATTTCTATCTGTCTTACGTTATCATCAACAATTGTTTCATCAGGTACCTTCTCTAATTCTGCACGTATGACATAAGTTCCTTCTTTTAATCCTTCGGTGTTCCAGGTATATACGATTTTCTGTGACGTCAAACCTTCCAACGTTTCAGCCTCCCTGCCAATTTGTTGTTTTGTTGTAGGACATGTTACCGTCAATATGGTTGTTACTTTCGATGCCCTTTCGTTCCCAATGGCTATTTCAATAGTAACTTTTCCTCCGATAGTGGCGCGCAATGGTGCATCCAGAGATACGATTGTCACACCATAGACTACAGACTCCGCTTTTTTCTTTTCATCAACACGACTATAAGATATTCCAGCTGATAAAAAAGTCCCTATGAAAAGAACTAAAATTATCCTCCCACACATCCCATTATATTTCACCCTCATAAATGATCTCCACGTTACCGGAATAAGATATACACAATGAAATTGTAATTACTTATTTTAAAAAGATCACAGAATGAAAATCGCAGGTTTTTTAGTATAAATCCATTAACTGTTTATTCTCTGCAACTACCCTGCCTTTCTTTATGGTGGTCTTTACGTGATTTATACCAAAATAATAAGGCAATTGATTGTAATCCTGGATGTCAAGAATTATCATATCCGCTTGTTTTCCGATCTCTATACTTCCAAGCCGATGTGCCATTCCGATAGCGTGTGCTGCATTTATCGTGGCAGCATTAATCGCTTGGGCAGGCGTCATACCCATCTTGAGACATGCCAGGGTTATTATCATTTGCATATTTGAAGTTGGGCATGTACCGGGATTAAAATCAGTTGCCAATGCAACTGGTAGTCCATTTTCTATCATTTTTCTTGCCGGCGCATAAGTATCTTTCATCAGAAAGAATGGTACACCCGGCAATAAAACACAAACAATATTACTCTTTTTAAGTCTTACTATATCACGCTGTTTGATATTGTCAAGATGGTCTGCTGATATTGTATCAAACTGAATAGCCAGTGACACACCACCGATATCCTTAAATTCATTGGTATGTATCTTTACCCTAAAACCTAATGCCTTTGCTGTTTTAAGAATTCTTTTCGATTGTTCTGTATTGAAAGCCCCTTCGTCACAAAAAACATCGCAAAAGGGTGCATAAGGTTTTACTTTCGGTAGCATATTGCATATTAAATTAACATAGCTATTCGGGGCGTGCTTATATTCGGGAGGAATTACATGGGCACCGAGAAAGGTGGCCACAATGTCTGTTTGATGTATTTTTTGCAGACATTGTATTGTCTTAAGTATTTTGAGTTCGCTTTTCATATCGAGTCCGTACCCACTTTTAATTTCCACGGTAGTTGTACCATGCAAAAGCATAGTGTCGAGGTGTTTTCTCGACAGTTCAGCAAGATCCTGGATTTTTAGTTTACGGGTATTTTCAACGGTACTTAATATTCCTGCCCCTTTTTTAAGAATTTCTAAATAGGTCTCTCCTTGAATACGCTGGACGAACTCTCCCGTACGGTCACCACCAAAAATGGCATGAGTATGACTATCTACAAAGCCAGGCAAAACAACTTTTCCAGCAGCATCAATGATTTTTGTGTCTTTACCATGATGCTTTTTTTTCAGTTTTTTGGTCGCGCCAATATCAATAAAATTTCCGTCTCTTATGACAACTGCACCATCCTTAATAATCCCGATTTCATCCATCCTGTGAAATGTTTTAGGTTTTTGGGATGCGCCTGCAACAGTCACCAATTGACCAATATTCTGCAAGAATAAACCGGGCAACATGCTCACGATTCCCTTCGATTGGGCACCTTATGGTCACAGTATTTATGGTATTCTTCCGGGGTATTCAGATTGACAAGGGGCTGTGTGGATGTGTCCAGTTCCTTGAATTCCTGCTCATCGACAATTTTTACCTTTACTTCTGAAAAAAAATCGATAATTCGCAGTCGCCCTTCATTAAGACAACGATACATCGGCTGTATGCACTTCTTGGAATAAAAAGCATGCAGTGGTTCCAGCCCGCGGCTTGTCTGTGGTACGACCACATCGTAGCCATCGATCCGTTCTCTGAGATAAAGGATTATCTTTTCGTGGATAAAAGGCATATCACAGGCTATCACGAAGGAGTGAAAGCTTGAAGAGCGCATGAGACCAGCGCAAATGCCACTGAGTGGGCCTCTCTCTGGCATTATGTCGGATACAACAGGTAAGTTCAGATGGTTATAAATACTGACATCGTTTGCAGACAGAATGATTTCGTCGAAGATTCTTCTCAGCCTTGCTATTTGATGTTCGATGAATGTTTTATCTCCGTACGTAAGAAATGCTTTATTAAAACCCATTCTGCGGCTTTTCCCACCTGCCAGTATAATCGCTGTCACTTAACATCTCCCAGTATTAAGCCAAAAAACATTGACACTTCAATTTTAACTGTGATATAATAAAAAATCAATTTTATATATTTTTATATTCACCATAACTCTCTTTTTTGCAAAGTTTACTCCTATGAAAATCCGTGTAGCTGTTACCATTTTTTCTTTGATGCTTTCTGTTGATATGTTTTTTATCCAACTGATCTTTGGAGAGGCAACGCGCGATGCCAAATCTGCGAAGAACGAACCCTTGGTTATTACTGATAAAAATATTGTGGCAATCGTAAATGGTCAAAAGATTACAAGGCAGGATCTTTATAGCCTGCTGATTGATACGTATGGAGAGGATGCGCTAGATGTGCTTATCCGAAGAACGCTGATCTATCAAATGGCTGAAAAAGAAGGGGTTAATGTTACAAGTAGTGAAGTAGAACAGAAGTTAAAGATCCTTATTAACAGTGAAATTGAAGGCTTAATGCGCACGTATCGGATAAAAGACAAGGAAGACCTTGAAAAAGAGTTAGTCAAGATCGGCAGCAGCATTGCGCAACTTGAAGAAAAACTCTCCAGAAGGATGAGAAAACAGGCCGAGTTAGAAGTTGTTGCCGAAAAACTTATGGCAAAGACAATTACCGTAACAAACGAAGAACTACAGAGGGCATACGAGAAAGAGTATGGTGAAAAGATTGAGGCCAGCCAGATAGTCTTTAGAACCCGCAGGGAGGCGGAAGATGCGCTCAAAAAATTAAAATCTGGTGCCGATTTTGCCACCCTAGCAAGAAATGAATCTGTCGATCGCGTCTCTGCAGCCAGGGGTGGAAAGATGCAGCCTTTTAGTCCAAAAGACAGTTTGGGTGCAGACGTGGCGCGCTTAAAGGTTGGAGAACTCAGCGACATTATCAAAACAGATTACGGCTATCATATTATTAAAATTCTCGACAGGAAACCAGCCAGTAATAAGAGTTTTAAGGCAGTCAAGGGAGAATTGGAAAAGATCGTCAGAAATCAACAGTACAAGGAAAGAATAGGACCCTGGCTGATTAGTTTGATAGAAAATGCATCGATTACTAAAAATTTGGTCCTTGATTGAATTTCAAACAGTCGTTATCTCTGTAATGATCTACAAATGTAAAATGTTCTTTTATGATAGAGCAATATCGATTTTCTAGAAAAGGATGCAATGTCAGAAGAGTTTGTGATTAATGTCGCTGATAGAGTAAAGCAATTACCGCCTTATCTGTTTGGACGATTAAACGCCTTAAAATATGAAAAACGACGTAATAATATTGATGTAATTGACTTGGGCATGGGGAATCCAAATGACCCTACACCCCAGCCAATCATTCAGAAGTTGTGTGAGGCTGTACAGGATCCAAGAAATCACAGGTATACTGTCTCTGCTAATGGCATATTCAATCTCAGGCGTGAGGTTGCCAAGTATTATGAAAAGCAGTTCAGTGTGCCCCTTGATCCAGAAGAAGTGGTTTGCACTATTGGATCAAAAGAGGGGATATCTCATTTGTGTTTGGGATTATTGGAAACGGGCGATACTGTTGTGGTGCCTAATCCTGCCTTCCCTATCCATATACATGCTGTAAATCTGGCTGGTGGCAATGTTATCAGTGTGCCGCTCACAGAAGATGAGAAGTTTTTGCCAAACCTGATCAGTACAGCCAAAAATCTCAACCCTCGCCCAAAGATACTTATTTTAAATTTTCCCCATAATCCCACTGCTGCTACCATCGAATTGAGTTTCTTTGAAGAGATTGTTGCCTTCGCGAGAAAACATAATATTATTGTTGTCCATGATTTTGCATATTGCGGAATCGCATTTGATGGGTACAAGCCGCCGAGTTTTTTACAGGTTAAGGGTGCCAAAGAGATCGGTGTGGAATTTAATACCATGTCAAAATCATTTAACATGGCTGGCTGGAGGCTTGGGTTCTGTGTAGGAAACAAAGAGATTGTCAATACCCTGGCAAAAGTTAAGGGATATTATGATTACGGTATTTTTCAACCCGTGCAAATTGCCTCAATCATTGCACTCCGGGAATGTAATAAATATACAAAGGAGCAGGCGCAAATTTATCAGAGCCGAAGGGATGTACTTTGTGACGGACTGAATCGCATCGGATGGAACGTCAAGAAACCAAAGGCATCTATGTTTGTGTGGGCACCTATCCCTGAAAAATGGCGATCGATGGGTTCGGTGGATTTTGCTTATAAGCTCATCAACGAGGCTGAGGTTGCCGTTGCCCCTGGAGCTGCTTTCGGGGAACATGGTGAGGGATATTTGCGATTGGCAATTGTGGAGAACGAACTACGCCTCAAACAGGCTGTACGCCAGATTGATCGTGCATTGAGATAACCGCTGAGCGAATGATAACCATCGTTAAATCAAAATTAAAAACTTTTGTCGGCGGTATACACCCAGGCGAGGACGGGAAGGTTCTTACCCACGATAAGAAAGAAGTATCCATCCCGCTTCCCAAAACTGTGTATTTGTTCATGAGCCAGCATATTGGTGCTCCAGCTAAACCAATTGTCAAAAAAGGGGATATCGTTAAAAAAGGGCAGTTGATCGGCGATGCACAGGGTTTCATTTCTGCAAACGTGCATGCCTCTGTTTCTGGTAAAGTCATTGATATTGTGCCTTGGCCACACCCCATCACAGGAATAAAGTCTTCGGCCGTTATTATAGAAAATTCCGGGGATGATTCCTGGACTGAAGGTGTGAATGTAGCTTCTGATATCGATCTCATCGCCCCTGATGAGATCAGAAATCGCATCCAATCTGCAGGTATTGTAGGCTTAGGTGGCGCAACTTTTCCTACCCATGTAAAACTCACCCCCCCCAAAGATAAAACAATCGATACGGTCGTTATGAACGGTGCAGAATGTGAACCATATCTTACCTGCGATTATCGGCTTATGTTAGATAAACCTCATGAAATTATCCAGGGTTTAAAACTGGTTATGAAGTGTGTAGGATGTAAAAAGGCGCATATCGGCATCGAGGCAAATAAGGTTGATGTTTATACCCTCTTTAAAGATATTTTATCAAACGAGCCCCATATGAAAGTAGACTTGATGGAGGTAAAGTATCCACAGGGGGCGGAGCATCAGCTCATTAAGGCATTATTGAATAGAGAATTTAAACCGACACAGTTGCCCCTGGAGGTAGGTGCTATTGTAATCAACGTGGGGACGGCCTTTGCCGTGTATGAAGCGGTGAAATTCAGGAGGCCATTAATTGAAAGATTGGTCACTGTTACAGGAAATGGGGTAGAAAACCCACAAAATTTTTGGGTGCGTTTGGGAACGCCTGTAAGACAATTGTTAGAAGAGGCAAAGATTACAGCGAATGTCAATAAGATTATCTTTGGTGGTCCCATGATGGGTGTTGCACAGGGGAATATAGACACCGCCGTTACTATCAAAGGAACAGGCGGTATTCTTGTGTTAAGAGACGCGCAAAAGTGGGAATCCCACGCCTGTATCCGATGTGGGCGTTGCATCGATAGCTGTCCCTATGGGCTTAATCCCAGTGTGTTAAGTATCCTCTCTGAAGCGAAAGAGTTCAGTCTGGCGCTGGAAAACAACGTTTTGGAGTGCAAGGAATGCGGCTGTTGCAGTTATATTTGCCCCGCAAAAAGACCAATTGTTCATAGTATTAAATTTGCAAAAGCTGAAATTGCAAAACAAAAAGTAAAAATATAGATGATAACTTTTGAGAAGCAAGAAGAAATACGGATCGTTAAATCTCTTAATAAACTTCGATGCCAAACCAGATTCAAAGTAATACTCCCTTAATTGTTAGCGCGTCCCCCCATGTCCGCGATACGGAGAGTATTACCGGGATTATGTGGACTGTGGTGCTTTCTTTGATTCCCGCAGGGATTGCCGGTGTTTTTACCTTTGGATATTATTGCCTCTACGTTATCTTTTTGAGTATTGTAACCGCTGTTGTTACTGAAACAATCATTTTGCTGTTACGGAAACAACCCATGGTGAATACCATCAAGGATGGCAGTGCGATTGTTACCGGGATTTTGTTGGCATACACATTGCCCCCGGGTGTTCCCTGGTATGTCCCTGTTGCAGGTTCTTTCTTTGCAATCGCCATTGCAAAACATGCCTTCGGTGGTTTAGGAAACAATATCTGGAACCCGGCTCTGGCAGCACGCGCATTTTTACAGGTGGCTTATCCTGCCGTTATCAACTCAGATTGGCGCTTCTTGCAACACGGAATGGGCAACCTCGTTCATAGTATTACCAAGGTCGATCCAGAAGGCAAGCTGGTGGATGCTATCACAAGGGCGACACCGCTGGCAAAAGAAGCAGGGGCAGAGACATATCGCCTTACTCAGTTATTGATGGGAAACGTTCCTGGTTGTATTGGGGAAACTTCCGTAATTGCTTTATTGCTGGGTGGCGCTTATCTGATTTACAGGCGTTGCGTCAAGTGGTATGTCCCTGTTTGTTATATAGCAACGGTCTTTGTTATGGTATTGATTTTACCTTCACGAATAGTAACGCCATGGGCCAATGACCCATTTTATCATATCTTTGCAGGCGGGTTATTTCTGGGTGCATTCTTTATGGCTACAGATATGGTTACGTCTCCTTTAACAAAACGCGGGCTTTTCATTTTTGCAGTTGGTACCGGTGTGCTAACGGTGCTGATCCGTTTTTATTCTGGTTATCCAGAAGGGGTATGCTATTCCATATTGCTCATGAACACAGCGACACCCCTGATTGATCGATTTACAAAACCTCGACTCTATGGAACCAGGGCGAAAAAGGTTTAATATGCAAAAGAAGGCTCAATACACGATTACCCTGACGATAGTTTCTCTTTTGGCCTCGCTTGGGGTGTCGTCGGTTTTTTTACTTACAAAAGACACGATCAAAAGGAAGGAAGTGGCAGTTCGTACAGAGGCGCTGTATATTGTGCTTCCCGGTTTGGAAGGTTCTCCGGTGGAAGTAACACCATCGACGATAGCAGATCAAGACCGTGTCTATAAGGGGCTCAACAAAGCAGGGCAACTTATTGGTTATGCAGCATGCGGAGAGGCCCAGGGGTACTCGAGTAAGATTAAAGTCATGGTGGGAACTGACCCCGGTCTTGAAAAGATTATCGGGATCAATATACTTGCACAAAATGAGACCCCGGGACTTGGTACAAAGATGACTGATGTCGAAAGTACCTCCACGTTATGGAGTGTAATCTTTGGTAAGGAACTGAAAACAATTGATTTGGATAGCGAAGAATCCTGGCAATTGCCAGTTTTTGGACAGCCGGAGAGAATAAAAAAATTTGGATTACTAAAAAAAGCAAAAAAGCCTCTCCCGTGGTTTCAGGAACAATTTAAGCATAAAACTTACAATCAACTGGTCGTATCGAAGGTGAAAGATAACGAAAAGATCACGGCCATTACAGGTGCTACCATATCTACAAAGGCGGTAATTAATGCTGTACAGAATGCCATTGAAAAAATAAAGGGCGTTGTTCAAACCCCCGTCTGGGAAATTAAGTAGTTTCTTAAGTGCATGTTAGGAATTTCAAACACCCCCATAATCCTCCATAAACGGGGAAGATAGGGGGAAAGTAGCCGAAGGCCTGATTGAATGTGTAGGAATTTCAAAGTTTGCATCATAGCATACCAGACAACCCCCTGAATCCTCCTTTTCTAAGGGGACTTGAGGAAATCCCCCTTAATAAACTAGGGGGCAAGGAAGGTTGTTTTTAACTGGCATTTGTACTATATCTAAAAAAGTCGATGCCGAAGACATCCTAATTAAAACGGCATCGTAGTACGTGGTATATGAAAAGAATTGAAGAAATCAAACCCATCGTTGAATCCTTAGTATTTGCAGCCGAAGAACCCATTACTCTGCGTAAACTCACAGACATTATCGAAGGTGTTGATAGTTCTCAAATTCAGGAAGCCATTACACAGTTAAAGAACGATTATGATGTGCAGGGCAGGGCATTCCAGATCGAAGAAATTGCAGGAGGCTATCAATTATTTACCAAACCCGAATATTATGAATGGATAGCGAAGTTACGGAAAAAATCAGGAGAAACGAAACTCTCGCAAGCAGCCCTTGAGACGCTCGCTATAATTGCTTACAAGCAGCCAATATTACGGGCAAACCTGGAAGCCATCCGCGGGGTTCAATCAGGTCAAATTATCAGACTGCTCATGGAGAAAGACCTTGTTAAAGTTGTGGGGAGGGACGAATCATTAGGGCACCCCTTGCTCTATGGTACCACAAAAAAATTTCTTGAATATTTCGGATTGAAGGATATTAAAGACCTGCCTAAGGTTGAAGAGTTGGAAATGCCATAATAACTAATAGTTTAGCACTGCATTACCAAAATTGTGCAGTTTTGACAAAGATTTACGATATGTGATTTTAGATTTATGATTTATTTCTGTACTCCCTATTGCATCCGCAGATCGAAATCGTAAATCTGAAATCCTTTTATTTCTGGATTGAGCAGGCGGGCATTATCAGGTGAAATTCAACCGATTACATTCATGGTGTGTAGACTACAAAAAGGCCGTTCAGATTCAGGATACCTTAAGAGACCTATTAACCTTTAAAAAACCTACGGGAAAAATTTGTACCATAGCAGGGGCAGATGTTTCTTACGACAAGCACAGCGGCCAATTCTTTGCTGGTGTTGTTGTATTTACATTTGGTAAACGATTAGAGAAGATTGAGGAATGTATGGCTGTGGGCAAGGTGAGATTCCCCTATATCCCAGGTCTCCTTTCCTTTCGCGAAGCGCCCATCCTGCTTAAGGCATTTAAAAAACTAAGAAACAGCCCTGACGTCATCCTTTTTGATGGGCAGGGAATTGCCCATCCCCGTCATTTTGGACTGGCGTCGCACATGGGGCTGATCCTCAACAAACCCTCCATCGGATGTGCAAAAAGCCGACTGGTAGGTGAGTATCGTTGTGTCAAAAATGTTGCGGGGGAATATTCGAAACTCTTCTATAAGAACAAAGTCGTAGGCGCTGTCCTGAGGACGAAAGTAAATACCAATCCAATCTTTGTATCCCCTGGCCACAAGACAGATCTGCCGTTTGCTATCCGTATTGCTTTGAAGGCCTGCCGTGGATATCGTATTCCCGAACCAATACGACATGCCCATTTACTGGTAAATAAAGTAAGGAACGCGCAATAGGCATGCCAGTTGTTCCCGTAAACGAACAATATAATTGAATGATTTGAAAGAAAATATATAATGGTTGGCATTAACATAAACATGAATGCGGGTTGTTTTTTATTTCAGTTATGGGCAAAGCTCACTTAGTTTAAATTGACTGAACAGTATAAAAGTATTTACTCAATCGAGGGTATTGTATATGAAAATAAAGGCTGTGATCTTTGATTTGGACGATACATTGTACGATTGTACTGGTTCACTTATTGATGCATCCAGGCGGCGTGCTGCCAGGGCAATGGTCGAGGCGGGACTGCCATGCGCTGAAGAAGATGTCTATCAGTTACAAAAGGAACTTACCGATAGGCACGGTCCATACTATCTCGTATTTAACGAAATCGTGAATAGATATCATGCCGATGACAAATTAGTCAGCATTGCCTACAAGGCGTATAATAGTAGCGAAGTTTCCGAGATTAAACCGTTTCCGGATGTTATGCCTACCCTGAAGGAACTGAGGGATAAAGGCTATAAACTTTTTCTGCTGACCGTTGGCGTCCATGAACGACAGGAAAAAAAGATAAATATCCTTGGATTAAAACCATACTTTGATGAAATTGTAATCAATGATCAGGAAATCGGCCTTCTCATGGAAGATTGCATTCGTGATCTTATCGGAAGATATAATATTAATCCAGGAGAGGCCATCATGGTGGGTGACAGGGCACGGGATGAACTACGAATTGCCAAATTACTGGGAATGACCACCATCCAGATGTTGCATGGAAGATTTAAGTGTGAGCCTGCGGTAAATGAGTGTGACAAGCCGGACTATAAGATCAAACGCATTTTCCAGATTCCTACCATTCTCCAACTCAACAATATGGGAAAGACGCCTGAAAGACTTAAGATTGTTGCAATCGGAGGAGGCACGGGGCTTCCTATCATGCTCGAAGGTTCAAAAACATACAGCAAGCATCTTACTGCTGTGGTAACTGTTACCGATTCTGGGCGAAGTTCTGGTGTTTTAAGAGAAGAATTCGGAATACTCCCACCAGGGGATGCAAGAAATTGCTTAGTGGCGCTTTCTGAAACGGAAGAACAAGAACGGGAACTATACCAGTTGTTCCAGTACAGGTTTAATAGGGGTTCACTGGAGGGTATGAGTCTTGGGAATTTACTGATGACTGCATTAACGGATATAACGGGCAGTTTCGAAGAAGCCATTAAAAAAGCCAGTAAGATATTAAACATCCGGGGAAAGGTACTCCCCTCGACCCTGGACAATACTCATCTTTGTGCACAACTGGAAGATGGAACTTACATAGAAGAAGAATTTAATGTACGCGCAGTAGGGAAGCCACCGATCAAGGAAGTCTTTTTAAAAGACAACAATGTGGCATCTCCATCCGAAGCTGTAGAAGAAATTCTGAAAGCTGATATTATTGTAATAGGCCCGGGCAGTCTTTATACAAGCATTATAACGAATCTTTTAGTTTCAGGTATTCGAAATGCCATTCGAAACAGCAAGGCTACCAAGATTTACGTTTGTAATATTGTTACTCAGCCTGGCCAAACCGATCACTACAAAGTTTCTCATCACATCAATGCAATTATAAAATACCTTGGAGAAGGTGTGCTGGATTATGTTATTGTGAATAATAATATTCCCCGCAAGGACATTCTGGATAGATACCAGAAAGAAGGAGCCGGGGTGGTTTTAATGGATGATGGTGTTTATGATTTGAACGTGAATGTAAAAAAAGCCGATCTGGTCGAAGATGTTAACCAGAAGCGTATTCTCTGGGAAAAGCAAGATTTGCTCCGGCATGATCCAGACAAACTCGCCGATTCAATTTGCAGAGTATATGCAAGTTTGCCATTATTAACAACAAGTGCCAATCAGGCATAGAATTTGTGAATTCCTTCTGCATATGATATTTAGAATCATTCTATATTAGTACTTCGGCTATGTTCTGTCCTTCATACCGAATAATACTCCTCATCTTGCAATCACACAGAAAAGGGCACTGTACTTTTAAAAGTCCCAAGTTGCCGAAGTCCTGACCCGTATTTCTCACAGAAGGGAATTTGTGACATCAAAAAGTTTCAAAATACATAATGCGTTTGCTTTGCAAAACTGATTTTTGCAGACTGAAGCTTTGCCCTTCAGTAAAAACAGGACCCTGAATGACACCGGGTAACATATGTATTGAGATTTTTCATAAAACCTTACTAACAACATAAACAAATCAATAACATGGGAAAAGTCATTTCATTCATCAATTATAAGGGTGGCGTCGGCAAAACGACTACCACCTATCATATCGGATGCACCCTGGCCCTGTTTCACAACAAGAAGGTATTGCTTATCGATGTGGATCCGCAAACTAATCTGACCTTTCACTGCGTTGTACCCGAACGATGGGAATTATTCAAAAAAGATAATGGCACAATTGCCAAACTCTTTGAATTATATTTAAAAGATAGCTTTGATGCCCATCGCATAGAGGATATTATCTGGAAATCACCCATTGAACTTGTAACAAACGGTAAGGTTAACAGAGACCTGGTAAAAAACCTCGACCTGGTCCCGTCTGACGTCGATTTATTGGGCATTGATATCGAATTAGCTGCAAAAACATGGCGGTTCATAGAGTCGGGCTTTTATCAGGAACAACTTCAAATCTTCAGGCGAACGATCAAGGGTATGAAAGAGTTGATCGGTATTAACACTTCGAATGACATACGTGATGCCCTTTATTATATAGAGCAGCGTCATATCCTCAGAAAAGCAATCGACAGGATAAAAGACAACTATGATTATATCCTCATTGATTGCCCTCCCAACCTCTATCTGGTGACTCAAAATGCACTCGTTGCAAGTAATGCCTATATCATAACTACCATACCAGACCATATGTCAACCATAGGAATAAATATACTTATCAAGAAAATCAAAGAATTACATGATAAGATGCATCACAAATGTTGTCTGACGAATACAGAAACACAAAACATAACGATGCAAGGAATAGTATTTACCATGGTGCGTACCGTTGGTCAGAGTATCGTCAGCACCCATAAGGATAAAATGAATGAGCTTCGAAAGGACTATAGTAGCGTATGCTTTGAAAACTTTATTTCATGGGGCGCTGGCTATACCGAGGCTTCTGCACTGGCAGTCCCAGTATTTTTGATGGATGATGAAAATGCAAGGCGCGTCGCAGAACAGTATAAAGCGGTAACAAAGGAATTCTTAGAGAAAGTCAGTGGTGATTAACATGGCAAAAAGGAAAAAAAAACTCGATCTGATAGATACTTTAATAAAAGCAAAAGAATGCCTGTCATTACTTCCAGAGGAGAATGAAAGGCAAAGAATAACACAAATTATCCCGGAAATAATACAAGAACTTGATGTATTACGGGAAAGCATTAGTCGTTTTCCCGATGAATCTGAGACTCGTCAGGTATCCAATGCTATTCACACACTGGTATCATTTTTTGATACCCTGAAAGACAAACCCCTCCTTGCCGAAATACTGCTTCCAAAAAAGGCCAAACCCAGAAAAACGAAAAGCAGTATCGTTGATATTGATACTCTGCAAAAACAATTAGAAGGGCTACCCACAGAGAAGATCCTTGAAGAACTCACAAAACACAAAAAGGACATCCTTATTGAGCTTTCAACGAAGATGAATATAACAGCAAATAGAAAATTGACAAAGGACGCCCTGTCAGACAGGATTTTCAAGCTGGGATTTGCGAATAAGAGAGGTTATGATCTATTAAGCGGTAAAGATAATGAATGAGATTGGATACTTCTAAAAGAAAGGGGGATAAGTTATGGGAAACAAATCATTTGACCTCATTCGGCCTGTAACGTATAGGCTTATTCAACGCTTTTGGTTTATAGGGCTCTTGGTTTCGCTATCCGCTGTACCAACTATTAGCCAGCCAGCATTCAATTCGTTCATTCATGCAGGAGAAGTAACGTTGGAACCATACAGAAATTCGCAGTTTCTGCAAAGAAAAAAGGTTACAAGAAGGCCAAACAAAAGGTAAGGTTGGAAGAAGGTGCGGCAAAGGAGATTGAGCTTAAGATGAAGAAAAAGTAGTAAAACATTCTGAATCTTCCTTGCATCAAAGCTGGCAAATGCGATTCTGATAAAATCAATAAGTTCTTACGCGTATTCTGAACCTGAGATTCATGGCAGGAAATCAGGTTCGATTACGAATATTATAGACTTTTCAAGATATTTTATGAGTTTACTGAATGCCCAATAAAGGAACAATCATCAAGGTTTCTGGCCCCCTTGTCGTAGCCCAAGGATTAAGCGGTACACGAATATATGACATGGTTCGTGTAGGTCGTTACAAACTTTTTGGTGAAGTGGTGGAAATACGCGGTGAAGAATACTCCATCCAGGTCTATGAAGAAACAGAAGGCGTGGGCCCAGGAGAACCCGCCTATCCTACTTATGGCGCCTTTAGTGTAGAACTGGGGCCCGGACTCATCGGTAGAATTTATGATGGTGTCCAGAGACCCCTGGATGCGCTGAATCGTTTATATGGTGATTACGTTGTAAGAGGAGTTGAACATCCACCGCTGGATAGGAAAAAGAAGTGGCATTTTCATCCTTTGAAACAGACTGGTGACGAAGTCTTTCCCGGCGATGTCATTGGATATGTCCAGGAATCAAAACTTGTACAACATAAGATCATGGTTCCAATGGATATTAAAGGAAAGCTTTCTATGATGGAAGAAAAAGAAGCAACGATAGAGGATGTCATTGCAAGGATTGAGACGGATACAGGAACCAAAGAGTTGACTATGCTCCAGAAGTGGCCGGTAAGACAACCGCGGGAGGTAAAGAAAAAACAACATACCACAGTTCCCCTGGTTACAGGCCAACGGATTATTGATATGTTTTTCCCTGTTACAAAGGGTGGCGTTGCCTGCATACCTGGTCCTTTTGGAAGTGGAAAGACTGTAATCCAGCATCAACTTGCCCGTTGGGCGGATGCAGATATAATTGTTTATGTAGGGTGTGGTGAACGCGGGAATGAAATGACAGAGGTGTTGATTGATTTCCCCGTCTTAAAGGACCCGAAAACGGGTGAACCTCTCATGGAGCGAACGGTATTGATTGCCAATACTTCTAATATGCCTGTAGCGGCACGGGAGGCGTCCATATTTACGGGAATTACTATTGCCGAGTATTACCGGGATATGGGGTACAGCGTTGCCCTCATGGCCGATTCCACCTCTCGTTGGGGCGAGGCCATGCGTGAGATGTCCGGTCGGCTTGAAGAGATGCCTGGCGAAGAAGGTTTTCCGACATATCTGGGTTCCAGACTTGCCAGTTTTTATGAGCGAGCGGGAAATGTGGTCTGTCTTGGTTCAGATGGACGGCAGGGAAGTGTAAGTGTGGTTGGGGCAGTCTCGCCCCCGGGAGGGGATTTGTCTGAACCAGTAACCCAAAGCACCTTGCGGGTTGTCAAGGCCTTCTGGGGACTCGATGACAGGCTGGCTTCTCAAAGACAATTCCCGGCGATTAATTGGTTGACCAGCTACTCCCTTTACCAAGATGTCATGGATGAGTTTTCTACTATTCATGTCCATAAGGACTGGAAGGCATATCGAATGAAGGCAATGGAAATATTACAAAAGGAGGCTGAACTGGAGGAATTAGTACGGTTAGTAGGTATAGAATCCCTTTCCGAAAGGGATCGACTCCGCATGGAAGTCGCCCGGATAATCCGCGAAGATTTTCTGTATCAGAATGCCTATGATCTCCGTGATACGTATAGTTCCCTGAAAAAACAGTTCCTTATGTTAGCCATAATTCTCAAATTTTATGACATGGCAAATGAATTGTTGCAATCGCACGTTGAGCTTTCAGCCATAATCTCCATACCGGCCTTATCAGTCATTGCCCAAATGCGGTTTATCACAGAAGAGAATCTTGATGAGTTTGATAAACTGGAAACGAAGATGATAAATGAATTAAAAGAATTACTACGAGGTAGAGAGGTATTACACCAGACAGATAAAATAACCGTTTGAAACTATAAAGATCGAAAATTAAAGAAATTCTATATCCCTGATTTCATTGTTTATAATGAAGTAATCGTTGAAATAAAAGCTGAGAAATCTTTAACGAGGGTTGACGAAGCACAGGTGATAAATAGCCTTGTTATTAGTCGTCATGATATAGGATTACTTCTAAATTTTGGTGAAGAGTCTCTTTGTTATAAGAAATTCATAAGTTAGATTTCATAAATACAGATTACACAGATTATTCGGATGAATAAAAAAAATCTGCGTAATCTGCGAAATCTGTGGTTAAGTTTTGGTATTATTTATTACGAGGCAGAGAATTGTTTAAGGAATATTTGAACATTCGAGATATCATCGGCCCACTTGTCCTGTTACAGGATGTAGAAGGGGTTTCTTATGGCGAACTTGCCGAAATAAAATTAATCAGTGGTGAGGTGCGGCGTGGGAGAGTACTGGAGATCGCAGACCGAAAGGCCCTCATTCAGGTATTTGAAGGAACACAGGGAATCGCCAGGGATAATGCGAAAGTAAAATTCCTGGGTAAAGGGATGGAGATTGGTGTATCGCCCGATATTATAGGAAGGATCTTCAATGGTGCAGGTAAAACGATTGATGAAGGCCCCCCTATCATTCCGACTAAATTTTTAAATATCAACGGCAATCCGATCAATCCTTGCGCCAGAGATTATCCAAAAGAATTTATACAAACGGGCGTTTCTGCTATTGATGGGATGAATTCACTCGTACGTGGCCAAAAACTTCCAATTTTTTCAGGTGCCGGGCTTCCCCATGCAAAGATTGCCGCTCAGATAGCACGTCAGGCCAGTGTGCTTCAGGCCGAAGAAAAATTTGCAGTGATCTTTGCAGCCATGGGAATCACCTTTGAGGAGTCTGATTATTTTATAACGGGTTTTAAACGGACAGGCGCCATCGAGCGGGCGGTACTCTTCATTAATCTGGCTGATGATCCAACCATAGAGCGTATTGCCGTACCGCGTATGGCACTGACCGTAGCCGAATATCTTGCATACGAGCAGGATGCACACATTTTGGTCATACTCACGGATATGACAAACTATTGTGATGCCCTTCGTGAAATCTCTGCAGCGCGAAAAGAGATGCCAGGACGCCGTGGGTATCCAGGTTATTTATATACCGATCTTGCCACCCTCTATGAACGCGCAGGACGGATAAAAGGTAAAAAAGGTTCTATTACCCAGATACCCATCCTGACGATGCCGGAAGACGACAAGACACATCCTATCCCTGACCTCACAGGCTATATCACAGAAGGACAGCTCATCCTCAGCCGTTTACTCCATTCACAAGGTATATATCCTCCCATTGACGTCTTGCCCTCACTTTCCCGGCTCAAAGACAAAGGGATCGGTAAGGACAGGACACGGGAAGATCATTTTGACGTGGTAAATCAACTCTATGCGGCCTATGCCAGGGGAAAGAATGTCAAAGAACTGGCTGTGGTACTGGGAGAGGCAGCTTTGACACCCATGGATGTGCAGTATATAAAATTTTCCGAACTCTTTGAAAAAATATTTCTTCAACAGGGCGAGGAAGAGGATAGAACAATCGAAGAAACACTGAACCTTGGCTGGAAGATTTTAGGATTTTTACCGAAAACAGAATTAAAAAGGATTAAACAAGAATATATTGAAAAATATTACAAACCCTTATCCTCTGAAACATATTTGGAATTAATGGGAACGCAGATTTCCGCAGATATACGCTGACTTTGTCGTGAGCGCTCAGTCAAACGACAATAATTTTGTTTTTATTTTCCAAATCATGATAATCCGTACTCATCCGTGTCCAAAATAAATAATAAACTATGAAATTACAAATTAATGCAACCAGGATGGAGTTTTTTAAGTTACGCCGAAGACTTTCTCTGGCCATGCGCGGGCACAAACTCCTGAAAGATAAAAACGAAGGTCTGATGAAAGAGTTTTTAACTTTGGTGAGGACGTACAAAGAAGTCCGTCAAAGATTGGATGCAGATTTACCCAATCGTATGAAAATGTTTCTCCTTGCGCAGATTACCTCTTCCTCCCATTGTATAACCACTGCTTTGGAGCAATCGAAAGGAACATTAGAACTCAAGATTCTTGAGAGAAGCATACTGAATATTAAAGTACCCATATTTGAGGTGTCCTTAACCGAAAATACCTCTTATAGTCTTATGGATACACCTGTAGAACTTGACGATGCCATTAGACAACTTAAGGAATTTTTTTCTTCTATTGTAAAGACAGCTGAACTTGAGCAATCCATGCGTTTGCTGGCAAAAGAGATAGGAAAGATCCGCAGGAGAATAAACGCCCTGGAATATATATTAATTCCACAATTACAGGATTCCATAAAATTCATCAAGTCAAAATTGGACGAAATGGAACGTTCCAATATAAGCAGGCTCATGAAGATAAAAGAGATGCTGGTCTCAAAAACACGGTAGCAAGCACAGAGAGAAATTGTAAAGGCAAAAAACGCTGGCCCAAAGCAGTTTAAAATGAGGTTATTTGCCATGAAAACAGCATCGATCACTATATCCATGGTTCTCCTGGAAGCCGTAAAAATTGCAATTGAAGAAGAAAAAGAAGTGAAAGGAATTATCGGGTCCTGAAACCATGCATGAAAAAATCAAAATAGGCATCAGCTCCTGTTTGCTTGGTGAAAAGGTGCGTTATGACGGCGGACACAAACTTGACCGCTTTATAACGGATACCCTTGGGCAGTATTTCAAATGGGTGCCTGTTTGCCCTGAATGTGAATACGGACTTCCCGTACCAAGGGAACCTTTACGCCTGGTGGGAAGACCGGAAACTCCGCGGCTCATAACCATCAGGACCGGTATTGACCATACGGAAAAGATGCTACAGTGGGCAGAGAAAAAACTCGGAGAATTAGAACAGGAAAATCTCTGCGGTTTCATCTTTAAGAGCAAATCCCCAAGTTCCGGCATTGTCGGTATCAAAGTATATACTCCGTCTGGTATACCCAGTCAACGCGGCACTGGCATCTTTGGCGGTGCTTTCATGAGACACTTTCCACTCACCCCGGTAATTGATGACGGACGTCTCCACAACCCCCAGTTAAGGGAAAATTTTATTGAGAATGTTTTTGTTTTTCAGCGATGGCAGAAGATACAGAAATCTAAGAGCATTAACGACCTGGTTGAGTTTCATACCAACCACAAACTTCTGATGCTGGCTCATAGTCCAAAGCATTACACATCCCTGGGTCAACTCGTGGCAAGTGCAAAAAGGGTAAAGCGGGAAGACCTGTTTTCTGCATATATTCAGGGTTTCACGGAAGGAATGAGATTCCTTGCAACGCCAAAGAAGAACGCAAATGTCCTGTTGCATATTTCAGGATACTTTAAAAAACTTATATCGGCTGATGAAAAGCAGGAATTACTTGAAATTATTGAAAATTATCGCATGTGTTTTATTCCACTAATTGTTCCCATCACCCTGGTAAAACATTACCTCAGAAAATACAACATCGTTTATTTACAAAGACAGCACTATCTCAATCCCCATCCGATGGAACTCATGCTGCGAAACCATGTATAACCTTTAACTACGGAAGATACGTATGGTTTAAAATGATACCGTGTTGCATTGTCTAATTTCTTTCTTAGTTTTGCGCAAGCGGGACGCATACGCTACCATATATGCAATAGAAAAGAGGCTTTTCCGCTCTTAAACAGAATAATAAATGCCAAGCCCCCTCTTTTCCCATTGACATTTATAATCAGTTAGAAGTATGCTTGGTGACAAGATAGAAACTGTATCATAATTTGTTAGCCTGTCCAAATCTCAAAACCCAAAAGGAGAACGACCATGGAAGACGAAAAGAAGAAACTGACCAACAACGCTGGAGCCCCCGTTCCGGACAATCAGAATGTAATGACCGCTGGACCACGTGGCCCGATGCTGCTGCAGGATGTCTGGTTCCTGGAAAAGCTCGCACACTTCGACCGAGAAGTCATCCCTGAGCGGAGAATGCACGCAAAGGGTTCTGGCGCATACGGTACCTTTACCGTCACCCACGACATCACCCGTTATACAAAAGCAAAGATTTTCTCCCAAATTGGGAAAAAGACCGATCTTTTCACCCGTTTTTCAACGGTGGCAGGGGAGCGTGGCTCGGCAGACGCAGAGCGAGACATTCGGGGCTTTGCCGTCAAGTTCTACACGGAGGAGGGTAACTGGGACCTCGTAGGGAACAACACGCCCGTCTTTTTTCTGCGGGATCCCCTGAAGTTTCCCGACCTCAACCACGCCGTAAAGCGAGATCCCCGAACAAATCTGCGCAGCGCCCGCAACAACTGGGATTTCTGGACTTCGCTTCCTGAGGCACTACACCAAATCACCATTGTCATGAGTGACCGTGGTATACCTGCTTCCTACCGCCACATGCACGGATTCGGCAGCCACACATTCAGCCTCATCAACGCCAAAGGCGATCGGCACTGGGTTAAGTTCCATCTGGTCTGCCAGCAGGGCATTAAGAACCTGACCGATGCGCAGGCCGAGGCAATCATCGGGAATGACCGGGATAGCCATCAGCGTGACCTTTATGAAAGCATCGAGAGGCGGGATTTCCCCCGGTGGAAGCTTTTCATTCAGGTAATGACGGAGAAGGATGCAGTTGCCTGCCCGTACAACCCCTTCGACCTCACAAAGGTGTGGTTCCACAAGGACTACCCCCTCATCGAAGTGGGAATAATGGAGCTGAATCGCAACCCTGAAAACTACTTCGCCGAAGTGGAGCAGTCGGCCTTCAACCCGGCGAATGTGGTGCCCGGCATCGGCTTCTCGCCGGACAAGATGCTGCAGGGACGCCTCTTCTCTTACGGCGACGCCCAACGCTACCGTCTCGGTGTGAACCATCATCTGATCCCTGTAAATGCCTCACGTTGTCCCTTCCATAGCTATCACCGCGACGGAGCTATGCGGGTTGATGGCAACTATGGCGGTACTCCCGGTTACGAGCCCAACAGTTACGGCGAATGGAAGCAGCAGCCGGAATTCGCCGAGCCTTCCCTCGGCCTGGAGGGATCAGCTGACCACTGGAATCACCGGGAGGATGAGGACTACTTCAGCCAGCCCGGCATGCTGTTCCGTCTCATGAGCCCCGAGCAGCAAGAGGCCCTCTTCAGTAACACTGCACGCGCCCTGGCAGACACACCAAAGGAAATCAAAATTCGCCATGTAGGACACTGCCTGAAGGCCGATCCTGCCTATGGCAAAGGGGTAGCTGATGCGATTGGTATATCGATCAGCGAAATAAATCAAATAGGAAACACTATCAGCTAACAAAGGTATACGGCAGAAGAACAGCCAAATTCAGGCGTTAGGTTAAAAACATTTTTCATGCCCTACGTGAGCGGCCAGTTATGATATGAAATAATATCTAATACAATAATTAATACTATTAATAAAAAACCCACTTAATTAAAATTGCTATACACAGCGTCATTAATCAGATACGAATCCCCGTTTTCACAGGGACAAGCATGTCATTCCCGCGAAAGCGGGAATCCAGAAAAACGCTGGATTCCGGGTCAAGCCCGGAATGACAGACAGTTGTAAACTTATGTCGCTATGTATAAACATTATCGGGACACGAGGCACAGCACGTTCTCTATGCTGGACCCAACTTTCCGGTAGGACAGGTCATGCAGCCAATGTAAATCTGGTTTGAAAAGATACCCGTGGACTTCATTGTTTACGGGTTTCCGGGGTATAATGTGCCTGAAGGTAGGCAATAACCTTCTTTATCTCATCCTCCGGGATAAGAGCCCCGTACGTGCTGATCATTTTATAAACCTCGTCTTCCCATGTGGCCGCCGGAAGCGGGGGCTGCATGGTAATATACGTAACGCTGTGGCACAAGTCGCAATAACCTTGTATAATCTCGCGGCCTTCACCCGGAGTCAATTCAGGGGTATAAAGGGGATATGGCCCTACATTATAAATTGAATCCAACGATTGTTGGATAGAATCGGGCTGAATAATACTGTGCAAAATTCCTTTACTATACTGACCACCACGAACCAGTCCGGGGAGATCCGTTTTAGCTAAAAGAGGTTTATTCAAGGTGATTACAAGAAGCCCTATGAGAATATATATTATCTTTTTCATTCCAGACCTTTCTATGGTCAGCAATTAAAATAAATATCGTCTAAATCTTATTTTTCATCAAGTTACGCACGAACACGGACAAACAAACAGACTGTGCCAAATGAAACTGTTCTTTGACAAAAAAGTTTGAAAAAGAAACCCTAGCAGGCACTATTTTTCAAAAGCGAGTTGTTTCAAGCTGAAATAATATGATAAGTGACTATCGATATCACATAGACAACGGCTCTTTCTATTTTACACCCCTTGTAACTTTAGTATCAGGGCAGGAATTCCAACAAGTGTTATCATTCTGGCTATATTGAAACAGGTAGATAAAAGAGAAAGTTCTGCATTAACACCTTTTCTCCCACGCAATAAAAATTGTCCTGCTGCTAAATTTCGTTTCATGTGGCCAAAGGGCAATTCCACCTTTTGTTTTCGTAAGCGGTAGACTTCTTGTCCCTCACGACTACGATAAATAGCTTCAAGGCGCTCTTTGAGCGGTTCCTCTCTCATGCGGGTAATTCTTCTTCCATACCGAGATGAAGTACAAACGCCAAAATGAGGACATCTCTGGCAATCTTTGCCGTTTGCCTTATAACTCATTTCACGGGGTTTAGAACCATAATACGTTAGTCTCTTTCCTTCAGGACAAACATATTCGTCTTTGGAAGAATCATAACGGAATTGCTCTTTGTCAAACGGCTTTACCGGATGAATGCCATTCTCCTTTTGCGCTTGTTTTTGTGTAGGCATGACGACCGTGATATCTTCAGGTATCTGCTTTAAATCTTCAAGGCTAAAATAGCCAGAGTCGCTACAGGCTACCCTGGGTTTATCTCCTATAACCTCACTGGCTTCCTTGAGCTGATTGTGAAATTGATTCAGATCGTTGTTTTCACTCACCGCCTCGCTTGAGACAATCAAACCGTTCTTTTCGTCAACTACCATTTGAGCATTATATGAGGCATGGGTTCCCTGACGTCCTTTCGCTTTTACACAATCCGGATCTACGGTATTGATTGAGGACTTCTTGGTCTCCTTGAGGGTCTTAGCGATATCCTGAATCGTTGCCTGTAATTTCTCTTGATCCATCAGTTCCTTTTTTATCTTAACCAAAGACTCTTTTTCTTCTTCTTGCTGGTCGATACGTTCTGCCTCATCTACCAAACGATCTATGTTCTTTGATATCTTCTCAAGATACTCTTCGCACTTTTTATCAGTCCAGGTATTCTTGATAGAAGCATCTGCTCGAAATTTACTGCCATCGATAAATAAAGTGTTCCCCTCTACAAGATCGAGTTTTATACACAGTCTTACACTTTGCTTGAGGACGTTTTTAATAGCCTCTTTATATTCACTGCGAAATCGGGCTATTGTCCGATAATCGGGTTTTAACCCAGACACCAACCAGATAAACGATAGATTATGATGGCAAGCCCTTTCCAACCTTCGGGAACTACGATTACCATAGGAATATCCGTAAATGATCAGCTTGAGCATCGCTTTAGGATAATATTCATGGGCTCCTGCTTTATCGCCTTGAAGAACAATCCCTAATTCTTCAAATTTAAGAGCATCTACAAATGTATCATACACCCTTACAGGGTCTTCAGGGCCAATGTATTCATCTATTGTTGGAGGAAAAAAGGTTATTTGTCTTCGATTCCCTATTTTGTATGACATGGTATACCTCCTTGGTTCTATTTTGGTTCTATTGAAGATATTTGATTCGTAGGAAATTATACCGTATTTGAGCCTCGTTTCATCAATAAATACTGTATATAGACAAATTTTTTCATTTGACCCAGTCTGATCGTTTGTCCGTGTTGAACTTGTACGACGACGTCTATCGTGTTATCTTGTTAAAACTTCAATGTGAACATTTTTTGGAATCTTCCCCATGCATACTTCACGTGGTTCAATACTTACCTGCGAACACCGATAGCGTTTCGGTTCCTAGTCAGAACGAGTTGGAAAAAACGTACAGATATAATTATTAAGAGAAGTATTTGATGTTCAGGATTGGCTTTCAGGAATTACATGAAAACCGGCAGCTATGAAATGTCAGTCACAGGCTGCAACCTTTAATGCACCCTTATATCTTCTCAGGAAACAAAAAGATTATTTCTGACATTTCATGCCATACAATAATTCATCAATTATTTCATTAATAGTATGACCTAAATCCACCGGGGCAGATGAAAAGAAGGAATCGTCCTTTTTTATCGGAATTGGTTTTATTTTTTTCTAGGAATTTTATGGATTTTCCATCTTCTTTTTTTGCTTTACTGTACTCATTTCTTCGCATTTACATAATTATAAAACATTTGTCAATGGGAAATTACTGGTAAATTTGACATATAATTCGGTTTGCAGTGATCTTAAAATCGGCTGGGAAAGTATGAAATGACAATAAGAAGTGTAGTTATATCCATCTTATCCATCATCATTGCCGGTTGTGCATCTTTACCACCTGTTGAAGACAATCAGACAGAACGTCAGGTAATCGATATATACGATAGTAAAGGGAAGGTAAAAGAGCATGTGGTTATCAAGAATGAATATATTACAATTTATGATAAGGATTGGAAGAGAAAAGGGCATGGAAAGATGCAACAATAACGTAACTCTGGTACATTCTTAGAATATACTTATTTTTGCTTGCTCTGCTTTTTTGCTTCTTCCCAAACTTTTTGCGCCTGCTTGTTCCCAAACCTTGTGCTGAATCTGTTGAAGCTTCCGTTTGGGAACACACGGTTATGCGAAACTCTGTTTCGCGTCCGATCTTCCCTTGATTATAATGAGAAAAAGATTACTCTCGAAACGGAGTTTTTTGGCCATTGCGCTCTAACAGAGATACACAATGGCATCATTAAATGGTTGGATTAAAAGAAGAAGATGTTATAATACAGACAATTTCCAACTTTTCAGAATTAATTTTTTCACTCTATGCAGGAAAATATTTTATGACAAAAATATATATGGACAATGCCTCGGGCACACCCATACACCCGAAGGTCATAGAGGCAATAATGCCATTTTTAAAGGAGGGTTTTGGCAATCCCTCAAACCTGCATCAATTCGGCAGGATTACGAATGATGCCATACAAGCAGCACGGGAACACGTAGCCAGTCTTATTCATGCAAAACCGAATGAAATCATATTTACATCGAGCGGTACAGAGGCTAATAATTTTGCCCTGAAAGGTATACTCGCGGCGCACAAAAAGAAGGGAAACCACATTATCACCTCGCAAATTGAACATTTTTCGGTCCTCAATCCCTTAAAATCATTGGAAAAATCAGGATACGAAGTAACCTATTTACCGGTTGATAAATATGGGATGGTGAATCCGGACGATGTGAAAAAGGCAATAAAAACAACAACATCATTGATATCCGTTATGTACGCCAACGGGGAGATCGGAACGATTGAGCCGATAAAAGAAATCGGGGCCATCACCAGGGAAAAGGGCATTATTTTCCATACCGATGCCGTTGCCGCAGCGGGAAACATATCTATTGATGTCAGAGAAGCACATATCGATGCCCTGAGCATCTCTGCCAATCAGTTTTACGGCCCTCCGGGGGTCGGGGCACTTTATTTAAGAGAAGGGGTAAGGATACTCCCTTTCATGGAGGGCGGTGTACAGGAAGGCGGACGCCGGTCGGGGACGGAAAATATTATCGGTATCGTGGGTATGGGAAAGGCGGCCGAACTGGCAAAGGCAGAAATGACCCGGCGCATGAATACAGTTCAAAACTTGAGAAACCAGTTAAGAGACGGTATAGTAAAAAATATAAATCACGTGTATGTCAATGGACACCCAACAAACCGACTTCCGGGGAACCTCAGTTTGTGCATAGAGTATATTGAAGGCGAATCGGTTTTGTTGTTCCTGGATATGCAGGGAATAGCCATCTCCAGCGGGTCTGCCTGCACATCACGGTCGCTCAAGGCTTCTCATGTCATTATGGCAACGGGTGTTGACCCTGCGCTTGCTCAGGGTACGGTGCTTTTCAGCCTGGGAATTGACAATTCCGAGGATGATGTCAAATACGTTTTGGAGAAATTACCCCCTATTGTTGAGCGTTTAAGGCAAATGTCCCCTTTATATACGAAAGGGAAATAAAGCCTTATTAATGTCTTAGAATTTTACCAAAGAGACGTAAGGGAAAAAAGACCAGGAGGTCTGTCATGGTACCGGTCGTTATCGAAAAGAAAAAATATACCTATGAAGATTATCTGAAAACCCCCGATGATAAGAGGTACGAACTTATCAATGGAGAATTAATCATGACACCATCACCAATTCCCAACCATCAAAGAATTTCGGGAAAAATTGAATTTATGTTGAAAAAGTTTATTACAGAAAATAACCTCGGTGAGGTGTTTTATGCGCCGTGCGATATTTATCTTGATAACGAAAACGTAGTTCAACCTGATATATTGTTCATCTCCAAAGAGAGATTGGGTATTATCGGTGAAAAGAATATACAGGGTGCACCCGATCTTGTAATAGAAATAATTTCAGAAAACAGTGTTTACCGGGATATGGTGCAAAAAAAAAGACTCTATGCGAGATTTGGCGTTAAGGAATATTGGATCGTACTTCCGGAAGAGGAGGAGATAGAAATTTATCTCCTGAAAGATAACACCTATCAGCTTCATAAGACATATGGCAAAGCTGATACCCTTGAATCGCCCTCTTTGAAAGGTTTAACCATAGTTTTAAAGGAAATATTTTGAGATTAGGAGTTCGAATATGCAATACAGTGCAAAGGTTATGGATCATTTTGCAAATCCGCGTAATGTGGGGGAGTTTCCCGATGCTGATGGTGTGGGTGAGGTTGGAAACCCGGCGTGCGGCGATATTATGAAGATGTCCATCAAGGTCAAGGACAATGTAATCGTCGATGTGAAATTCAAGACGTTTGGGTGTGGAGCGGCTATTGCTACCAGTAGTATTTCCACTGAGATGATTAAGGGAAAGACCCTCGACGAGGCCTTACAGCTTACCAACAAGGCAGTAGCAGAGGCATTAGATGGACTGCCCCCGGCCAAGATGCATTGTTCCGTGCTTGCCGAAGAGGCCATTGAAGCAGCCATTGATGATTATCTTAAGAAGACGACCGGTAAGGGCCTTGAGAAAAAGAAGGCGCATCCACACGATGAACATCATGAACACTGAATTACAGTTTTAAGAGATACTTTTTGCTTTTAAATATGTATTTTTAATTTTGGATTATTTTTTATAAGATACCAATTATCGTTCAGCGTAAAACAAAAAGTGAGAATTTTCTTATGAAGGCAGACGAAACACTGGATTGTTATGGGCTCATGTGCCCTATGCCTATCTTTAAAACTTCCAGCAAAATCAGAGATGTTGAAATAGGCAAGGTGCTTGAGGTCATTGCCACAGACGAAGGTATCAAGAAGGACATCGTTTCCTGGTGCAATACTACAGGAAACGAACTCCTGGAAATCAAAGAGGAGGATGGGGAAATTCACGTTTTTATCAGAAGACTAAAATAGTAAATGGTAGGGACACGGGGTACCGTGTCCTTACGATCCCTTCTCTTCTTTTCCCTTTTCAATGCTCTTCCGGATCAACTTGCGCAGGATAAAGCTACGTTCGGCGCCACCCAGGAGGCTTTTTAGATTTTCATACAGTGTCGGATCCGCTATCAGGGCACCCATGGTACCTTCCCCATCGGCAATCTTTTCGGTAATCTCATGCAGAGAGCCGGTAGTCTTAATCAGATTCTCCATGAGTTGTTTGCCTTTCGGGTCATACATAAGGAGATAGAGTAATCCGTTACCTTTTTGGAAGGCATTAACACTTTCATTAAGCGACGCAGAGATATTGTTTACTGATTCTGCAAAACCGCCCTCCTCAAGTTTTTTAAAAATTTTTGAAAAGGATTCAACGGTGCTCAGAGCGTTCTCAAGTGCAGCGGTATAATTGATCGGCTCTATACTCTTTATTGAATCGCCATCCTCCACTACAGGCTCAAGGCATGCACCAGACATAATTTCCACATAAGAATCCCCCGTCACATAGCTCAACCATTTAATAGTAGCAAAGGAATCACGGGTTATATTCTTCTGAACCGATTTATCCACCTTTAGTAACACTTCAATTCCAGTACAAGGCAATTCATTGGGCAGAGCGACGTCCTTTACCTGTCCTATTCCCACACCCATAAATCTTACCGGGGCACCTGGCTTCAATCCGTACACATTCAGAAACTTCGTTTTTAATGTAATCTGAGGTTCAAAATATCCCTTTTGAGAACCGAGAATAAAGACCATGGCACCAAAGCCTACTAACGTTATCAGGGTAAAGATACCTGCCCGTAATTCAGCAAATTGTTCTTTTGTCATAAAAGTCCCCTTTACTCACAGATAGTACCACTGATAAAATCTTTCACAACCTGTATCGTGGAGGTTGCAAGTTCTTCCCATGTCCCAACCATAACAATCTTCCCGTCGTGAAGCATGGCAATCCTGTCGGAAACGGTTTTTACACAGTGCAGGTCATGCGTCACAACAATCGTGGTGATCCCCAATTTTTTTTGCAATTCAATGATTAACTCATTAATGCGTTGGGCGGTCATCGGGTCTAATCCTGTCGTGGGTTCGTCGTACAAGATAATATCAGGTTCTGTAGCAATCGCCCTTGCCAATCCGACCCGCTTCTTCATCCCCCCGCTTAATTCTGCAGGCATCTTGTTTTCAATCCCGCCTAATCCTACGAGTTGTAATTTTTCAGCTACCCGTTTCTGAATTTCCTTCTCGGTAAGTTGAAGGTGTTCCCGGAGCGGATAGGCAATATTTTCAAATACTGTAAGTGAGTCAAACAAAGCAGCCCCCTGAAATAACATCCCCACATGTTCCCGCAACTGAATTAGTTCGTCTTCCTTCATCAGGGTCACATTCTTACCAAAGACCATAATGTCGCCTTTATCGGGCTTCATAAGCCCGATTAATTCTTTCAGGAGGACACTCTTTCCAGAGCCACTCCCTCCAAGGAGGGACATAATTTCTCCCTCCAGGATGGACAAGTTTATCCCATTATGGACCCGAAGCCCGTTAAAGGATTTGTGGACATCTTTAAATTCAATAATTACCCTGGACATAAAACTGGACACAGATTTACACAGATACCACAGATAACTATTTCCTAAAATTATCAAATATTTTACGTTTAATTGTCTAAATTAAAAAATGATCAGAAACAATTTCGTCAGGAAAAAATCAGAAATCAGGATCAGGATCGATATGGTCACAACGGTAATGGTCGTAGAACGGCCGACACCCGTTGTGCCTCCGGTAGTTCTTAGGCCAAAATAACAACCAAGCACAGCAATAAGTAACCCAAAAAACACCGTCTTCCCAATGCCACTCAATAAATCAGAGATCGTAATCGTTGTTAAAACGGAATCGATATAGAAAGTACGATCTATCTCAAGCTCAAACAGCGTAATAATCATACCCCCAAATATCCCAACGATATCTGCCGTAACCGTAAGCAATGGTAATGTAATCATTGCGGCGAGTATCTTGGGGGTCACCAGTTTTTTCACAGGGCTTGCCCCCAGTGCACGCATGGCATCGATCTGTTCCGTTACCTGCATGGCGCCAATCTCTGCCGCAATACCGGACCCCACCCTTGCGCCTACCATGATTGATGCCATGACAGGACCCAACTCCCTGACAAGGGATAAGGCAACTACACTGCCAACATATATCTCGGCACCGTACATACTTAACCCATAAATCGTCTGCAAAGCCATCACCATCCCCGTAAAAAGGGCAATGAGATCAACCAGCAGGAGCGACCCCGCCCCGAAGTTATCTATTTCCCGGAGCACCAGTTTCAGGTTGAATGGGGGTACAAAAATCCCCACAAATCCTTTGATAGCTAACAAAATCACCTGCCCTACAGAGAGGATAAATTTTTTGGCAGCTACATCAATGGATAATAAAATATTCATAGGTTATTCTTACTGCACTTAATAATAAGTAACTGCTTCTCTAAGTATCGTTTAATATTCCCACAAAACCTATGTTCACAAGGAATTATTATTTGTAAATCTAAAAGTCCTTACCATATTCTTAAAATCACCCTTCACAGAATCAAATGCATCTGCCGGGGACCAACATACCAGGTCGTAAACCTTATCCTCCATCCTGATGACATAGGAATCGATCTTTAATTTGTTATTATCCATTTTACACTCTAAAATAGTATGCAGTGCCCTTTGATTATCCATAAGCACAGACTCCAACGATATGATTTTCTTGTCTGTCATTCCAAGAAAAAGATGCCTACTGAGCATCTCCAGTGAAAACTTTTTATTCTCAATATCGCTGGAGATGATGGCAATCATGGAGTGATATTGTTTATGCCATAAGGCCATATCCTCTTTACCTATTCGAATCGGCTCCCATCCCTTCCCCGGTATGCTTACCGTATATTTTTCGTGCCGAGGGGAAAAGACGCCCTCTTTAATTTTTAGGGTGGCGCAACCACAGACATAAAGGAAACTTGATATGCTTAACCAGAAGATTGCCCTTTTGATCGAAAAACAAGTCAATACGATCTCCTTTTGTTACAAAAATATCTTGATACGAGTTAAGTCCTTATATACATTAGATTTCTTTCTGTCAAGTATTTTTCAAAAGAGAGAGTGCACTTTTTTGCGTAACAATACTTGACTTATCGTTGCCCTTCATTTAACATAAGCAAATTATGATTTCCGTTGATACAGCTATAAAGATTGTTGCGGACACCGTCGAGCCACTGTCACCCAGAACAGTACCCTTTGAAAATGCCCTGGGGTTCTGTTTAGCCCAGGATGTGCAATCCGATATCGATATGCCTCCTTTTGACCGTTCGGCAATGGATGGGTACGCTATCGTTGCGGAAGACGCTACTGCTGCCCCCGTTGAATTAGCCGTCATTGAAGATATTGCAGCGGGTCACATGCCCCAAAAAAAGATATTCCCCGGTCAAGCATCCAAGATTATGACAGGTGCCGCCGTACCTGAAGGGGCAGATGCTGTGGTCAAGTTTGAGGAAACAGAAGACCTCTCAAATAATCGTGTAAAAATTCTCAAGTCCGTTCGCAAGGGCAGCAACATTTCAAAACGTGGCGAGGACATGAAGTCCGGGCAAACCGTTCTTCTCAAAGGTATGCCCATAAGGCCTCAGGAAATTGGCATCCTTGCCATGGCAGGAAAATCCCGTGTGGAGGTATTTACTGCACCAACGGTGGGAATCATCTCTACCGGCGATGAACTGGTGGATGTGGGATGTAAGCCTTCCATTGCACAGATCAGGAATAGTAACGGTTATTCTCTGTCTGCACAGGCCAGACGTTTAAAGGCAGAGGTTGAAATCCTGGGCATTGTTAAGGATACGAAGGAAGAAATTTCAGATATCATGCGCAGGGGTTTACAAAAGGATATCCTGATCCTTTCAGGAGGTGTCTCTATGGGGGAATACGACCTTGTAGGAGATGTAATGAAGGATTTCAACACAAAGATCTATTTTGAGAAGGTGGCGTTAAGACCCGGGAAATCCGTCATTTTCGGCAGGAAGGATAAGACTTTCATCTTCGCCCTGCCGGGAAACCCGGTAGCATCTTTTGTCACCTTTGAATTATTCATTTACCCTGCTATCCGAAAGATGATGGGATTTACCGGCATCCACAGGACTCCTTTAAAGGCGTCTTTGGAGACTGAGATACTCGTTAAGAGAAAGCGTCGTGAGTACCGCCCCGCACTCCTCCGCATGCACAATAACCATTGGCTGGTTTCTCCGGTAGAATGGCATGGCTCTGCCGACCTTCTGGCTACCACCCGGGCCAACTGCCTGCTTATCGTCCGCGAAGATGCGGAAAAATTCTCCTCAGGGCAACTTGTCGATGTTATACCTCTGGATTAAATTAGGCCTTCGGCAATTTTTTATCGCGAAATATATCAACCCGTAGGGACACGGTGCACCGTGTCCCTGCTTTGAAATTCCTTACGTTAAATTATGCCTTTGGCAGTTTCCAAAACCTTGAGCAAAACGAATTTTGTAAAAATCCTCATCCTTTCCTTCTTGACCATCATTCCATTATGCCTTTCCTTTCCACCGGCAGACCTGGGTTATCTTGCATGGATCGCTTTTATTCCGTGGCTCTTCCTTATAGTAGCAGAAGAAAGGTATCTTTGCCTTAATGCCTTGTTTGTCGGGGCAGTATTCTTCTTTATCCAGCTTTCGTGGTTACGCCATATAGCTATTATTGCCTGGATTTTACTGAGTTTGTATTGTTCCGCATATTTTCTCGCCTTTGCATTCTGTACCCGATTTATTGTCTTTAGATTGAAATATCCAATCGTTATCGTTGCACCCGGAATATGGATAGCGCTTGAATTTATACGATCATTTCTCCTTTCCGGATTTCCCTGGTTTTTTATCGGACATACCCAGTATCAGTATCTGCCGGTAATACAGGTCGCCGATATCACCGGCGTTTATGGTATCTCCTTCATCATTGTCATGGTAAACGCTGCTATCGTTGATCTAATAATCCGCAGCTTTGCAAGCCGCAGCAAAATTACCCCCCCTCTTTCCCCCCCGTCGCAAGGAGGGGACTTCGTCGTGAGCGCTCAGTCGAACGATGAAGTGAAAGGAAAAAATGTATCAAAAAGGGTATTTTTTGCAGAACAATATGGTAAGTGCTTGCTTCCTGGTCGAAAATTTATCTTTTTCAACCTGGCGTGTACCCTCCCTCTAGCGCTCCTGACGGCTGTACTGTTTTATGGTTTCTACTGGCTCAAGCATTACAAACCACAGGAAGGCCCCACCATATGCATGGTACAGGGGAATATACCCCAGGATTTAAAATTTGAGTCTACGGAAGAAGATCAAATCCAGATCCTGAAGAAATATTCCGATCTTTCAATGAGTGTTAAAGGGAAATCAATTGACCTGCTTGTATGGCCAGAGACGATGGTACCTGGATTACTGAACATCAACCCTGAGCTCACGGGCAGAAAAATTGATCTCCTATCGCAGCTCACCGCCATCCAGTTAGCACAGGATCTAAACACAAACTTACTCCTGGGTGGCATCGCTTTAACACTGGCCGGAGAAGAACAGGTTTATTTTAACAGTGCCTATTATTATAACAGAGGGGGAACCTTATTAGACCGCTACGACAAGATTCATCTCGTGCCATTCGGAGAATTTACACCCCTGAAAAGATATTTCCCGTTTCTGGCGAATCTTGTTCCTTACGAAATTGGCTTAACTCCTGGTAACAAGAGGACATTATTTCATTTAGATACCCTTAAAAATGGAAGTTTTACGTTTGGTTCGTCTATCTGCTATGAGGATACAGTACCATCTTTGATCAGAAAATTTAAAAAAGATGGGGCAGATTTCATGTTAAACATAACGAATGACGGCTGGTTTCGTGATAGTGCGGAACTTGACCAGCACCTTGCCATTATGGTATTCCGGGCAATCGAGAACCGCATCTGTATGGCACGCGCAGCCAATACCGGCATATCTTCTTTTGTCGCCCCCGATGGCACTATTTATGACAAGTTATCGGATCACAGGGGAAGAAACAGAGAAATCAGTGGCACGCTCATAAACCGTATAAAATTCGTGAAAAAATACAATCCTTTCTACACCATCTGCGGGGATTGGTTCGCAATTCTTTGCATAACGGCAACGGGAATCGTACTTTTCATAGTCATCTTTCAATCCAGGGTTATTTGTTACCAAAATTCCAGGCGGGGAACTCGATAACCATTCCCTTCCTTCAAATTTTTCAACTTACTTTCAAGGGGTTGGAGGATTTCCACTTGACATTTTATAAACAGTAACCGTATAATTATTTTTTATAGGCACTAACTATAAAATACAGCAATACTTGTGAAAAATGCATAATATGATCGAGTTCCCGGCAGAAAAACAATACTCCGAATGCACCCATTAGATTTCATATTAGGTTTCGTCTCAACTGACATGGGGATCGACCTTGGTACGGCGAACACGCTTGTTTGCATTCCCGGACAAGGGATTGTGCTGGCTGAACCGTCTGTTGTTGCGGTGAAACCAGGAACAAATAAGGTTCTTTTAAATGGGAACGCGGTAGGATACGTTGCAAAGTCCATGCTGGAAAAGGCGCCAAGCAGTATCTCTGTTATACGCCCGCTTAAAAATGGCGTCATAGCGGACTTTGATATCACCGAGGCGATGCTCAAATATTTTATCACAAAGGTACATAAACGCAAGTGGGGTGTTCGTCCCAGGATATTGATTGCAATTCCATCAGGTATTACAGCTGTGGAGAAACGGGCGGTAGTTAATTCAGCAGAGCGCGCCGGTGCACGGGAGGTTTACCTCGTTTCTGAGCCGAAAGCGGCAGCAATTGGAGTAGGCCTTCCGGTAGGTGAACCTGTAGCAAGTATGATCGTTGACATCGGCGGTGGAACGACAGAAGTCGCGGTCATCTCACTTGGCGATATATTCACGCACCAAAGCCTCAGGATTGCAGGAGATGAATTTGACGAATCCATCGTCCAGTATATACGGAAAACCTATAATCTGGACATTGGACACCGCACAGCAGAACAAATAAAGATTGAAATCGGCTCTGCCTATCCTTTGGAAGACGAACTCTCCCTGGAGGTCAGAGGCCGCGATGCCATCGCAGGGTTACCCCGGGCAACGGTCATTACCTCTGCAGAGATTAGAGAAGCATTAAAAGAGGCCATCGATAAAATTGTAAGCGGCGTGAAGTCTACCCTTGAAAACACAGCCCCGGAGTTAGCATCTGATTTAATAACCAATGGCCTGGTATTAGTGGGTGGCGGCGCATTGATCAGGGGTATGGACAAACTCTTGGCAGCTGAGACGGGACTACCCGTGCAAGTGGGCAATGACCCCCTGACAGCCGTTGCAAGGGGAACGGGTTATCTCCTCGAAAACCTTGATTTATTTAAGTCTGTTCTACAGGATGAGGACATCCACTCCTAGTTTCAGCGATCTCATAAAGAATCCCCTTGCAACCATAATTACCCTTTTAGCAGTATCCCTGGTCTTGCTGTTTTTACCGCCAAAACTTTCAAATCGTATTAAAATGACCTGTGTTGCCCCTGTCAGACCAATACAATGGGCAACCTGTTTCTGCAGTAATTCAGCCAGTAATTTTTTTGACAGAGTCATCTCTGCGTGGCAAGACACACACAGAAAAAAACAACTGGAAGAACAAGTCTCCCAGTTCAAAAATCAACTTGTAGAGCAACAGGATACCATATACAAATTACAAAGTAAATTATACACCTTATCAAAATTCCAGGCAGAAAATAAAAATGCCAAAACAAAATTGTTACCGGCGGACATAATCGGATATGATACATCAAATTTAAGAAAAAGTATCATCATCAATGCCGGTTCGAAGCACGGTGTAAAACCCGATGACATAGTCGTATCAAATAATGCACTTATTGGAAAGATTACCTCGGTAAGCGGGGGAAATAGCGCTGTTCAACTTATTACAGATCCCGCGTCGCGTATACCCGGAAGAATTGTTCAAACACGGGAACAAGTCATTGTAGAGGGGGATGCTACGATTTTGTGTAAATTAAAATATGTGCCGCGCTGGGCAAAGTTAAAACCCGGTGATGATATCGTCTCTTCCGACATTGGTGGATTCTATCCATCTTCTCTGCCAATAGCTACGGTAGTGGAAAACAAAACAAAAGATGGCGACCTCTTTCAATCGGTAAAGGCATTACCAAAAGTAAATATTTCAAAGATCGAGAGTGTACTGGTTATTATAGATTAGGTTTTTACAAAATAATACAGTGGTATATAAAATATTATGCGGTGGCTTACATTTTTTTGTATCCTCTTTTGTATCTCTCTCTTTCAGTCAACCATGATACATTGGATTAATCTCGGGTCGGCGGTACCCGATTTGTACTTTCCTTTCGTAGTATTTTATTCCTTTCTCACAGATGTAAAAAGAAATACCCTTGCAAATTGGTTCACGGGCTTTTCAAAAGATTTATTTTCGGAAGGAAGCCTAGGAATAAATTCCATATTTTTTGTTGCTCTCGGTTTTTTTATCTGGTCCTTCAGAGAAATACTGTTTCGTGGACATCTGGTTACCCAGATTCTTATCACATTTATCTTTTCCGTCCTATACAACGTACTTTATGCACTGCACATCTCGGTCTCTTTTCATTCCCTCCGTCTTCCGTCAACACTCTGGATAATCTTTTCCTGCTCTTTCTATACAGCCATGCTTGTCCCTGTCCTGTTTTGGATATTTAATAAATTTCAGCCGACCCGGAAGCTTTTTTTCAATCAAGGGTAAATAACCGATGTATCCCTTTCGTTTCAAGATTATACTCATTATTTTCGTCCTGCTTTTTATCGGCATCGTTGTCCGGCTCTTTCAACTCCAGATTATTGAGAGTGATAAATACAAAGGCATCTCCAAAACCCGCCGCATTACCTCTTATCCATTAGATTCTGTGCGGGGTTCTATTGTTGACAGACAGGGGAAGGTCCTGGCGGTAGACCAGCATACCTTTGACATAACCGTCCAATACAAGAACTTGCTCTATTGCGCCGCCGCGTACAATAGCAAAGCCATCTCACGAATTCCTGAGATGGAAGTGCATAAAAAGGCAAATAAATCTTGCAAAGAATGTCATGAAAATCAAGATGTCTGGCTAAAAAAGCTATCTCAATTGTTAAATATCCCGCCGATGAAATTGCTGGAAAATGCAAACCAGGTAATCGAAAGGGTGGAGAAGCTGAAGCAAAATATGGAACAAAAATATGGGAGGGCAATTCGCATCAAGGAGGAAACAGACTTTTACCCCCTTGCTGCCAATGTTGCCTGGGAAAAGGTTATTCAAATAGAAATCAACCAGGACAATTTCCCGGGTATACGTATTACTCCCAAACCAAAAAGAATCTATCCCGAACAAGAACTTGCCTCACACATTTTAGGTTATATGAGTAAACTCAACGAGGACGAATGGAAGGTACATAGCAACAACTGGAATAATTTCATCCTGGCCTCCAGCAGTGCCGGCGACGATACCTCTTCGTTACTCTATGACGGTTATGCGAAAAACGATACGATAGGAAGGGCAGGCGTTGAGGCGCAATATGAAGAAGAACTACGCGGACTGCGCGGTAAAAGATTTGAGGAAATTATTTGTAAAAATGCCCAAATTGAAAAAACCGTATTGGAAAGACCGTCCATTCCCGGAAATAACCTTTTTCTAACTCTCGACTGTCAAATACAATCTCATGCAGAAAAATCACTCGGTAAAAATCTCGGCGCTATTATTGTTATGAACCCATGGACAGGAGAAATACTTGCCATGGCAAGCAATCCGCGCTTTAATCCCAATACTATCGATAAAGATTTCAGCAAACTTATCAGGCACCCATCAAAACCTTTTCTCAACCGGGCTATACAGGGTGCATTGCCACCAGGTTCTATCTTTAAGATTATTACAGCTGCAGCTGCCCTGGGTTCAAATTCCATAACCATGCAAACCCCTTTTGAGTGCCACGGTTACACGAAGTACAAAAATATCGTTTTTAAATGCTGGTCAGACTATGGTCACGGATTAGTTACCCTGGAAGATGCTATCCCCTATTCATGTAATGTATTCTTCTTCGAGTCTGCAAAGATGCTTGGCGGAGATACCTTGTATGCCTGGGCAAAAAAATTCGGTATCGGTGAGAAGACGGGCATCGATCTTCCCCATGAAAAAAGCGGGAATTTGCCCAAAACGGTTACTACGGCATCTCTCATGAACGTTTCCATTGGACAGGGGGCATTACTCACCACGCCACTTCAGCTGGTCCGGGCATACGCTGCTGTGGCAAATGGTGGCACACTGGTACAACCCCACCTATTATTAAAAATTACCAATAGCCAGGGGGAAACTGTCCGGTCATTTCATTCAGAGAATAAACAGAAACTTCATGTGCCACCTGCTATTATAAGCATCCTGCGCACGGCTCTTCAGGATGTAGTTACCCGCGGCACTGCCAAAGATAAAGGGCTGGATGTATACAAGGTCGCAGGAAAAACCGGCACCGCAGAAACAGGACGCCACAAAGACAATCATGCATGGTTTGCCGGCTATGCACCCTATGATAACCCACAATACTGTTTTGCCATTCTCGTGGAACATACATCAGGACATGGCGGAGATATTGCAGGCCCCATCGCCAGAGAACTTATGTCGTATCTGTTTCCCGAAGTAAATGAAGCATCGTAGCTCATGTAGCACCAAAACAATCCAATGTATGGATGGTGCGTAGGACGCACCCTACAGGATTGAAACTCCTGAACATTAAATTAAGACTTCGACAACTTTTTGTAACATTAAGGTAGGAGCCGTCTCCTGACAGCGATTGGCAATACACAACGGCGTACATGCACTAGTCGCCAACGGAATCCGACGTCTCAAGGCTGGTTCAATCTTGCAGATTGAACCAGCGAATTCGCCGAAGGCCTAATTTAAAGATGAAAAACCAAAAGGCAAAATGACAAACCAAAAATTCAAAAAGGCCAAAAATAATTTTTTCATTTTTATCTGTATTTTTCATCTTAAATCTTTTATCTTTAATTTTTTATCTTTGTAAAGGGGTTAATGAATGAAAGGCATCATCCTGGCAGGTGGCAAGGCCACGCGGTTGTATCCGGTAACGAAAGGCATCTGCAAACAATTGCTCCCTGTGTATGACAAGCCGATGATTTATTATCCGTTATCGGTCTTACTGTTGACAGGGATAAAGGAGGTCCTTATCATTTCTACTCCTGAGGCACTTCCCAGATTTAACGACCTGTTAGGCAACGGGAAAGAGTACGGAATAGAAATCGGCTATGCTCAACAGCCAGAACCCAAAGGATTGGCCGAAGCCTTTATTATCGGGGAAAAATTTATCGGCGGTGACAGGGTCTGCCTCGTTTTGGGTGACAATATCTTCTTTGGCCATGGCCTTTCAGACATCCTCAAAGAAGCCGCTGCTCAAAATGAAGGAGCAACGGTGTTTGGTTATTATGTAAAAGACCCGCAGCGATATGGTGTCGTTGAATTCGACAAGAATAACCATGTCATCTCCATCGAAGAAAAACCAGCACATCCAAAATCTAATTGGGCAGTTACAGGGCTCTATTTTTATGATAACAGCGTGGTCGAAATAGCAAAAAAAGTGAAACCGTCGAAACGGGGAGAACTGGAGATTACTGACATCAACAATGCGTATTTACAGAAAAATCAATTAAAGGTCCAGTTAATGGGACGTGGCTATGCCTGGCTTGACACGGGGACGTACGATTCGTTAATTGATGCCTCCCTCTTTATAAAAACCATTGAGGACAGGCAGGGATTAAAAATTGGCTGTATCGAAGAGATTGCCTACCGGATGGGGTTTATCGATGCTGAGCAGGTACTGAAGTTTGCAAACCAGATCAATACCAGTTACGGAGAATATTTAAGAAAAATATTACAGGAAGGATAGCGGCATGCCTTTCTCTTTTAAAAAACTAGAGATACCAGACGTACTCGTAATCGAACCAAAGGTATTTCCCGACTCCCGGGGCGTTTTCGCAGAACTTTATAAATATCCCGATTTTTCAGACTGTGGTATAACAAAACACATCGTCCAGATCAACTACTCGAAATCTGAAAAGAATGTGCTGAGAGGGCTCCACTATCAGAAAAACCCCATGGCACAAGGGAAGGTCATGCGGGTAATATCGGGTGAGATTTTTGATGTTGCTGTAGATATACGGGAAGGGTCTCCCTCTTACGGGAAATGGGTGGGTGAGACATTGTCATCGGAAAATATGAAAATGCTGTATATACCCGAAGGGTTTGCCCACGGATTTTGCGTGCTCTCTGATACAGCAGAAATTACCTATCAATGCACAAATATCTATTCTCCGGAAAATGAAAGGGGAATTATCTGGAATGACCCTGATATAAATATACCATGGCCCGTAAAAAATCCGTTTTTGTCTGAAAAAGACGCCCGGTTCCCTTTGCTGAAGGAGACGGATAATAATTTCCGTTTCAAAATATAAATTCATTTGTGTTGCCCGTTCTCATTGCTTACATTGGTGAGTGATACGATGTCATTACCTTCTTTTTTACCGCTTTTAATTACCGGTGTGACCGGGGTGCCCGGTTATAGTGCCTTTCAGTATTTTCACTCAAAATACCCAAACCACGTTACTGCAATACGTCCCGTCCGATACTGGCCGCTGAGAGGAGAAGGTATTATACCTCTGGATATAGAAGACCGTAAAGGACTTGCGGAATTGATGAAAAAGAAGCGGTTCAGGTCTGTTTTGCATGGAGCAGGTTCCTGCGCCTTAAAATCCTGTGAGATGAATGCCGTGCTGGCCTATCGTGTGAATGTGCAGTCGGTCTTAAATGTGCTGGAAATGATCGGGGGGCATGAAGTTCGGCTGGTTCATCTCTCTACAGATTTAGTATTCCCGGGAAAACCGGAAGGATTATACACGGAAGAGGATCCCGTATCCCCCGTCACGATGTATGGCAAGACTATGGCCATCGCCGAGGAAGTTGTTCTGCTCAGGTATCCGTCTGCGGCAATTTTCCGGATATCGCTGCCCATGGGGGTCAGCGTAAACGGACATGCCGGGGCCATTGATTGGATACTGTCACGGTTTAAAAAAAATAATCCAGCCACGTTATATTTTGATGAAGTACGATCGCCTTTCTATTGTGAAGATTTCAATAAGGTCGTGGAGCTGACCCTTGGAAATAAAATGAAGGGTATTTATCATCTCGGTTCGCACCGGCATCTCAGCCTCTATCAGATCGGACAAATTGTAAATAAGGTCGGTGGTTATGTCCCACACCTTCTGAAAGGATGCATGCGTAGAGAAGCAGGACCAATGCCCCCGAGGGCAGGAAATGTCACGATGAGCAACCGGAAACTCATCCAGGCTTTAGGGGTAGACCCATTCCGCAAGTGGCCTTATCTGGAACACCACGTCCCCGACGGGAGAGAGTGGCATCATGACCGTCCTTCACATATGATTTTCCATCCGGAACAAATTCATAGATGTCTATACCAAATCCCCATAGCGTGCTGAATCGGGACATACTTTATCCCAACTTCTGCGAAAGTTAGGTTAACCACTGTCCCCCGCTGGCGGGGGTGAGGGGGTGGAAAAGGCATAAGTAAGAATCCTTGCAGGTGTGCAATTTGAAGCCGCTCCAGTATCAGAAAAATTTCCTGGACAAAGCCAAATTTATTTAGCAGGTTACCGATAGTATTCTTAGGAGTTCGTACATGCGGCGCGAGTATGGAAATTGCCACTGCCAAAACATCGTTTTTGCGCAAATGGCCTTGACGCTGTCTGATTTAAACTGTACTATTGCCAAAAAACAGATTAGAAAGATAAAAAATGTTGTGCAGCATGAACCCGCGCAAGTGGTGTTACAATGAAACACAGGAGACGAACAATTGCTGGAGCGGATTACGACTAATCCCAAAGTTATGGTTGGAAAGCCTGTTATACGGGGAACACGCCTGACGGTCGAATACATTCTGAATCTGCTGGCGCACGGGGCAACGGTGGAGGAAATCCTCCAGGAGTATAAAGGTCTTATGCGAGAAGACATTCAAGCCTGTATTTTGTTTGCCACCAGGGCGCTGGAAAATACTACGTTTATGCCGTTAATCATGGAGTCGGCGTAAATGCGCTTTCTCGTAGATGAGTGTACAGGACCTGTCGTTACTGAATGGTTGCGTAGTTCTTCTGCGGCTTGATGATGTGCGGGCCGTTGTAAAGATTGAGACGCTCCTGCAATTGCTCCAGAGTTATGCGGATCAATTGCCGGGTCAGTTCGTAGTAGTAACTGAAACAAGAGTGCGGTTTGCGCGCAAATAATGCGCAGCCCAGAAGGGTCAGACTTCATAATCCAATATAATATTTGTCTCTCATTTTTGTAATTGGAATAGAGCTTGTCGCAATAACTAAGGCAATAAATTATTTGATAGAACATATTCTATTTATCAAGAAACACAATACTATATCTTGTATAGCTTTTGCTGTCTAGCAGGTTTTTGCAACAGCCTCAATATGAATGCCCTGTTTTCCCCTAGCCTGAACCCTAAATACGACGACATAGGGCTTAACAAAGATATTGAATGCAGAATCGTCTACGTGGTAATAGAGAAAAAGAAATGCAAATCAACCGTATAAGCCAATGCAATTTTGCTTCACATTTGCTTTTGCCCCAATGCGCAAAGATAATTATTCCTACAATTGTTACTCATCGATAAAATAAAATGACTTTTGAAAAAACAAATCAACTATTCAAAGCAAACACGACAGTTAAACTTATAAATGCTACGAGTGCTCCTTTGATTCTCAGTTTTCTTTTTAAGTCATTCAAACACAACAATTCTGCCGCTACGATCACAGAAAAAGATCTGATTCCTCTGCTAACAGATTATCTATTTTTCATCAATAGAGATGAAACGATTTATCCAAAACAAGCTAAAGAATATTTAACCGACTGGACTAACTCAGGATTTCTAAGAAAGTATTTTCAAAATTCTGATGAACCTATTTACGAGTTAACACCGGCAACAGAAAATGCTTTGAAGTGGATTGATGATTTGGACAAACCCGAATTTGTAGGGACAGAATCTCGATTAAAAAATCTCTTCGAAAAGCTCAAAGAACTCTCATCCAAAACAAAAAGGGATTTCGCTGCAAGAATCAAGGAATTAGAAGCAAAGAAAAAAAGCATTGAACAGGAAATTGAAAATGTGAAGCATGGTAAAATGGATATACTTGACGACAGGCAGATTAAAGAGCATTATTTTCTGATAGAAGAAACTGCAAAACATTTGCTGGCTGATTTCAGACAAGTAGAGGAAAACTTTAGAATCTTAGATAGAAATTTCAGAAAGAAGATAATCACTACAAGCCAGACAAAAGGTAAAGTGTTAGAAGAGTTTTTTCAACAACAAGATTTCCTGTTGGAAACAGACCAGGGAAGAAGTTTTCTCGCTTTTTGGGAATTTCTTTTATCGCAGTCCAAGCAAGACGAATTTGAAAAAATGATTGAAGATGTGTTGAGCATTCCAGTTATTCAGCAAATGCGAAAAGAGAATTTTAGCATAGACAATATCAGAAACAATCTGGTTGATGCAGGAGACAAAACCAATAAAACAACAAACTCTTTATTGGAACAACTCAGAAAATATTTAGAACATAAATCTTTTTTTGAGAACAAACGCATTCACGACAACATCATCGAAGTTTTAAAAATTATCAGCGAAAATACGGAAATAGATTACAGTAAACTTTCCTTATTGGAGTTAGACAAAACGATAAGAGTTGATTTGATGCTAGCTCACGATTGGGATGTGAGAGGATTTAAACCACCGCAAAAAATAAAATTCTCAAACAACAATCCCGAAGAAGGAAAATCAACAGGCAATAACGATTTGCTATTTGAACAATTTGAAATTGACATTGCCGAGTTGAAAAACAATATTAAAACTGCCTTGAAACACAAATCGCAAATTTCTTTTACCGATTTTGTAAAAGAGTTTAAGATTAGAAAAGGAGTTGCGGAAGTAGTAGCTTATGTTGAGATAGCATCAAAAGAAAAGAACAAGCATACAGTCAATGAGGCATTACAAGAAGTGATTGAGATTAGAAACTCAAAAACGAATAAAAATTTCAAAGTGAGAGTTCCTCAAATTATCTTTAGCAGATGAATAAACCATATTCAAACATATTAGTGGCTTTGCTGAAAGGGATTATTTACAATCACAACGAAAAACTTTGGGATGAACTCTTATCTAATGAATCTGACATCAAGAAATATTTTGCTGACATTTACCTTGATGTTGTAATTGACAAATCCGAAGGATTTGCTTTTCTGAAACAAAGGGTAAGTGAGGATGAGGAAGATCCATATCCGAAATTAATTGAGAAACGACAACTGAATTTTCATGTTTCACTTTTGTGTTTGCTTCTCAGAAAGCATTTGATAGAAAACGACAGTGAAGGCGAATCAACAAAAGTTGTATTGACCAAAAACGAAATCCTGAATTTGGTTAAACCCTTTTGCAAGGAATCAACTAACGAAGCCAATCTGGAAAAACAAATTAAAGCAGCGATTGAAAAAGTAATTGAAGAAGGATTTTTGCGAAAAATGAAAACCGAAGACGACCAATATGAAGTTAGCCGAATCATAAAAGCCTTTGTAAATGCTGATGTAGTAAAAGATTCTTTGGAAAAACTAAAAACTTATGCTATGCAAAAAGCCGAATGAACGAACTTGAATTCAGTAAGGACAATTCACAGATAGGTTTCCGTTTGCAATACATGGAATTGCTGAACTGGGGAACTTTTCATGGCAAGATTTGGCGAATAGAGCCAAGCGGAAATAATTCTTTGTTGACTGGTTCAATTGGTTCAGGAAAATCAACACTGGTAGATGCACTCACTTGTTTAATCGTTCCACATGACAAGATTACTTTTAATAAAGCAGCCGGTGCTGAACGCAGAGAACGGAATTTAGTTTCTTACATCAAAGGAAATTACGGTTCAAAAAACGATTGTTCAGAGGAATCGAAGATAAAAGCTTTAACACTCAGATATAGAGATGCAAGCGATTCAACCTTTTCAGTTGTTTTGGCGAACTTTACTAACACGGGTTACAGTTCCAATATTACTTTAGCACAAGTGTTTTGGATTGAGAATGATAAACACCAAAAACTTCTGCTTATTAGCATTCACCCATTAACCATTAAGGAATATTTCACGAACATTGAAGATGCAAGAGAACTTAGAAAGAGATTGAAGCAGCACAACTACATTGATTTATTTGACGATAACTTTTCATCATACAGCCAAAGATTCCGACATTTATTTGGGATGAATTCCGATAAAGCAATTGATTTGTTTTATCAAACTGTTTCAATGAAATCAGTTAGCAGCTTGACTTCGTTTGTGAGAGAACAAATGTTAGAACGAACCGACATCAAGACACAAATTGAAGAACTCAAAAAACGCTTTGCTGATTTGAACAAAGCTTATGCAGCAGTAATTGATGCAAGAAAACAAAGGGACGTTCTCAGACCATTGGTTGATTTATGCAAGAGTTATACAGAATTTGAAAAACGGATTCAGGAGATTGACAATATCGTTCAGTCAGCACCAAGCTACTTTGCCTCAAAGAAAATTACTTTACTTGAAGAAGAAGTAGTATCGTGCAAAAGAAAATTGAATCAACTTGCTAACCAACTTGAAAAACTTGAACTTGATTTGTTAGAAAAAAGAGAGGCTGTAAACCAGATAAAGCAGGATATACGCAACAATGGAGGTGCAAGGTTAGAGCAAATTGCAGTTGAAGTCGAACAAAAAGGAAAACTACGAGACAATAAAAAAGAAAAACACAAACAGTATACCGAACTCACGTTGGTTTGTGATTTACAAACTGCAAACACCGACCAAACGTTTTACAGAAATCTAAAAGCGGCGGAACAAAAACAGAGAGGGCTTGAAACAAAGCACCAAGAAATTTTAGGCAAGCATGGAACTCTTTCAGGTAAGAAAACTCTTGTTGAAGAAAACATTGAGGCTGAGAGCAAAGAACTGGAATCATTGCAAAGCAGAGTGAATCAAATTCCATTGGAGATTTTAAATATCAGAAAAGAGTTAGCGGATGATTTAGAAATTGATGAAGAAGAAATACCATTTGCAGGCGAATTGATGAAAGTGAACGAAAATGAAAAAGATTGGGAAGGTTCACTAGAAAGACTTTTGAGAGGTTTTGGAATCAGTTTGTTAGTTCCTGAAAGGCATTACAAGCAAGTCAGCGAGTATGTGAATGCAAGGAAACTCAAAGATAATAAAAACAGAGGCATGAGGTTTGAATATTTTAAAGTGCCCCACAACGTGAGGCAAAACAATTTTCAAAATGTTATTGACCCTGATTCGGTAGTAAATAAGATTGATATAAAACCTGATTCACCTTTTGAAAACTGGTTGCAGCTTGAACTGCAACAGCGTTTTAACTTACGATGTGTTCCGCTTGAAGAATTTCAGCGACAAGGAAATGTAATAACAATGGAGGGACAATTCAAAAGAGGAAATCAGCGACACATAAAAGATGACCGAAGTGATTTATGGGACAGAAGAAATTTTGTTTTGGGTTGGACTAACAAAGAAAAAATTCTTGCGGTTGCGAAGCACTTAAATGAATTGCGGAATGAGAAAAATGAAATTGACAAATCACTTTCCTTATTGAAAACGGAAATCAGGAACAATAACACACTTGATAGTAAACTTAATCAAGTAATTGCCTTTAAAAATTGGAATGAAATTAACTGGCAAGATGAAGTAAAAGCTATTGCAGCGCTTGAACAGGAGAAAAACAGTTTAGAAAGCAGTAATGATATTTTGAAAACATTGCAGAGGCAATTAGAAACTAATCAAGGTGAGATTTCAGAACTGGATAAACAAAAATCAAAATTGTATGAAGAAAAAGGAAAGCTTGATGATGAAATAAATGGGAACACCGAAGAAATTGAAGATTGTAAACTGACAGTTGCGATTCTTCTTGAGAACGAAAGACAACGATTCTATCCAGTTATTGATGAAGAACTGAAAGAAGTTTCGTTAACAGCAAAAAATATTGATAAAGCCAGGGAAAGTTTTTTGAAATCAAAAAATGAGGAACGAAAATCTATTTCAGGCAAGCAGGCCAATGTAAGAGACAAAATCATTAAGCAGATGCAGGAATATAAAAAGGAGTTTACTGCTGACTCATCGGATTTATTGGCTGAAATTGAATCAAGAGGCGAATATTTAGATAAATTGGAGAAAATACTTCAAGACGGATTACCCAAACACGAAGAAAGATTCAAAAAGATGTTGAATGAAAATACTATCAATGATATTGTTGCCTTTGATAATAAACTTGATATTCATTTCAAATCTATCAAAGAGAAAATCGGTGAGATTAACAAACACCTAAGAGAAATAGAGTTTAATAAGGGGACATATATCACCTTATTGGATGACAGAAACCGAGATCAGGACTTAAAATATTTCAGAGAGGAGCTAAAAGAATGTTACAGCAATATTTTTGATACTACCGATGCTTACACCGAGGAAAGATTTGAAAAAGTCAAAAAGATTTTAGACCGTTTCAGCAGTAACGATAGCAAGCAGATTGATTGGACAAACAAAGTAACCGACGTTCGAAATTGGTTCATTTTTAACGCCAGTGAAAAATATTTATCCGACAATATAGAAAAAGAGTTCTACGCAGGAACATCTGGTAAATCTGGTGGACAGAAAGAAAAATTAGCATACACAATTTTAGCTTCTGCTTTGGCTTATCAGTTTGGTTTGTCTTATGGCGAACCTAAAAGCAAATCATTCCGGTTTGTTGTAATTGATGAAGCATTTGGCCGCGGCGATGATGAAAGCACACAGTTTGGTTTAGGGCTTTTCAAGAAACTTAATTTACAGTTGCTCATTGTAACACCGTTACAGAAGATTCATGTCATTGAGAACTACATCAATTCCGTTCATTATGTTTCAAACACAGATGGAAATAATTCTGAAGTGCTAAACTTGACCGTTGAAGAATATAAAGAAAAGAAGCATTTACATCAAGCAACTCATCAACAGAATTGAGGTAATAGAAGTCGATCAATGATAACTCCAAAGGAAATACAAGAACAATGCTTAGGTTGGTGGAAAGGTGTTTTGCTCTCTTCCAGTAACTCTACATCATATTTTCCGAGGGAAATAAACAGGATTGGCAAAGTAAGTTCAAAAGATATTTTGAGCAACCTTTCCACTTACAAAAATTCCATTCATTTACTGCAAAGCCATTCAAGAGAAAATAATAAATATGGTTACAAATTGGTTTTGGAAGATAGACAATTTGATAAAATCGGCAAGCAGCAAGTTCCTGAAAAAATTATTATAGAAAGCATTGATGATTATTTGCGAATAACAGGAAAGCAAAAGGAGTATGAAACATTTCAAAAAAATTACTCACTGGTAATTCAAGAATTGCCGATGCTTCTCGAATGGATAAAAGCAAATCCTACAAGGTTGATTGAACATGACACTTGGTTTGATACCTTGAAAGTTTGCAAATATTTTTTGGCAAATCCGAAACCTGGCTTATACATCAGGCAACTGCCAATTGACATTCACACCAAATATATTTCTGAAAATGAAAGTGTGATTCAATCGGTTTTGGAATTTATGATTCCAGAGCAAATCAATCAAAACGAAAAGAAATTTGAAAAGCGTTTCAATCTGAAATATTCAGAGCCATTAATTAGAATTAGATTTTTGGACAACCGTCTTTCTCCAATTGAATCAGCAACAGACATTTCATTAACGCTTTCGGAGTTCAACAATTTTAATTCTCATTGCGACAACATTTTTGTTGCAGAGAACCTGATGAATTTTCTTACACTTCCCTGCCTGCCAAAGACAATTGCAATTTGGAGTGGCGGGGGTTTTAATGTGAGTTACCTGAAAGACATTGATTGGTTAAAGAGCAAACAATTTTACTATTGGGGAGATATAGATGCGCCGGGGTTTCAAATCCTCAATCAGTTCAGGACATATTTCACAAACACAATTGCGGTTATGATGGACGATGAAACTTTGGCAAGTTTCAAAAGCGGAGAAGGCAGACCGGCAACGAACCAAACTTTGCAACGACTTACAAAAACAGAATTAAACCTTTACAATCATTTGCGACAAAACAATATCAGATTAGAACAAGAAAAAATTACACAGACATTTGCAGAGAAGAAAATTAAGAAATTGTTTCAGGAACATCCGAGCTATTATGACAAATAGGGACAGGTTTTGCTTTTTTAAGGTTGACATCGTCTCTGTCGAACAGGGCAAAAAATGCCGATGTATCAACAAAAATTCTCATTTGTCGAATGCCTCTACAAGGTATTTATCGTGTGTCCTTGAAATGTCACGTTTGCCCGAACTGAATTTGCCCACTAAGCAAATAGCCCTTTTCCGCCTTTCTTCGATGCCAACCACTGTGTTGGTCCTGATAACGGTATCAACTGCTTTTCTACAAATATAAATTCAGTAAATTGAGTATCTCATCCGCTGCACGTTCAGACGCCCCGGGCTTTCCAATCCTGTCAATTAAGCCGGTTAATTCTTGTATACAGATCTGCCTTTTTTGATTATCACTGAGTAATTGTATCGCCTGGTTTGCCAACCAGGTGGAATTCTTTCTGCACATAAGGAGTTCCGGGACAATCATCTTGTGGGCGAGGGTATTCACAAGGCCAATATAAGGAGTGGTAAGGAAGGGCCTGGCTATAAAATAGGCGAAGGGAGATATTTTGTAAACAATGATCATCGGTTTGAGATAGTAAGCGATCTGTAATGTAATCGTACCTGCACCAGCGATGCAAAGATCGGAGGCCTTGATCACTTCATGGACGTTTCCTACCATAATCTTACACTTGACTCCCGACTCTCTTGTAATGTTTTGCACGAGATCAAGGTGTTGTTCATCACTGCAGGAGACGAGAAATTTTGCGGAAGGGACTGTTTGCTGTATCCGTGCCGCAGATTGCAGTAACAGCGGCAGTATGCGAACAATTTCCTGTTTGCGACTGCCAGGAAGAAAGGAGACTATGGTTTCCCCTTGTTTTTTTAGTTCCGAAACAATGCCTTCGTCAATGCCCTCTTTGGAAATCTCATCGAATAATGGATGCCCCACGTAAGTAACAGGAATACCCGCACTTTCGTAAAAGGGTTTTTCAAAAGGATAAACGACTATCAGTTTGTCGACCAGCTTCTTCATCTTTTTTACACGCCATGGCGCATGTGCCCAGAGCTGGGGACAAATATAATAAATAACGGGAATCCTCAGTTTTTTCGCCGCCCTGGCCAGATGGAAATTGAAGCCGCAGTAATCGATCAGGATGACGGCATGGGGCCTTTCTTCTTGAAAGAAGCGGATGCAATCTCTTTTCATTTGCAGGAAGGTTGTTAACTCCTTTAAGACATGGAGCCACATTAAGGATTTTGTAGACATATCGTGGAGGCAGTGCAAACCTGCCCGTTTCATATTTTCTTTTCCGAGTCCGTAAAATTTCAGAGAGGGATTTTTTTTCATCAGGCAGCGCATGAGGTTTGCGCCATGGATATCTCCTGATGATTCGCCTGCACTGATAAATATTTTGCAAATATCAGACATGGACAACCTTGAGGATATACCGTATAAGGTTTATGATGAAAAATAGGGGTACCAGTAACCAGACAAGAACAAAGACAAAAGAAGTATCTGTACAAAATACCGCAAAGCGTGTATCAACAGCGAAGATAATAAGACAGATGATGGGGAGTGCAACAAAGAGTGTTGCTATTACAGAAAAGAGGACGGTCTGATGAGAGAATAACAGAAATGAAAGAAAGGTATTACACGTATAAAACAGAAGAAGCGCACATGACAACAGCCGCGTTTTGGCAAAAAAATAAGTCACCGCAGACGCTATGAGGGTTATAAATGCAATAATTAACAATACATAAGGTGGCACTTCACCTCCAAACTCTGTAGGGGCAGGGCAACCCTGCCCCTACGGTAAAAACACTGTTATCGTAAATCTAGTTTATTTCATACCGGGATTTTTTCAAGATAATTCATGAGACTTTGGCAAGATATATTTATCTATTTATGGAAAAAGTCCTGTTTCACACTAAAGGCCAGGCTAATGTGTGGTCGCAGATAAACAAACCAGAATACGATACCCACGAGAATAACGCCACCGACAATATTCCCCAGAGTAACCGGCAAAAGATTGTTTACAAAAAACCCACTCCAGGTAAGTTGCGAGAGGTCTAATGTTTTCCCTGCCATTTTTTCTGCGGCTGCAACGATGTCTGGATTTTTCCGGAGCACTACCCCGATGGGGATAAAATACATGTTTGCCACACAGTGTTCGAATCCGCTGGCAACGAATCCGCCTATGGGAAAAACAATGGAAAGAACTTTGTCTGCCACGCTCCTCCCGCTAAAACATAACCAGACGGCAAGGCATACCATTGAATTACAGAGGACGCCCCGCGCCAAAGCCGTCTTAAAAGTGAGATTAACCTTGGTATGGGCAATTAACAGCGCCTTCGCGCCAACCATATTATGAAAAAATTCCCATTGATGTGTCTTATACATCCAGCAGACCATTGTTAAGCTGCCGACTAAATTACCAAGAAATGAAATGATCCAGTTATTCAGTAGTTCACGTGTTGTAATCCTTTTACTAACATAGCCCATGATAATCAGGCAGTTGCCGGTAAAGAGTTCTGAACCACCAATGACAACAAGCATAAGTCCAAGAGAGAATACAATGCCTGCAATGAGTGAAGTAAGTCCGTAGTGCAGGGTAGAGTCGCATGTTACCATGGTGGCAAATTGTGCACCGATGCCAATATAAACCCCGGCCAAAATGCCCAGGACAAAGGTCTGTGCAAAGCTCAATCTTGCCTTTACGGTAGCAACCTTGTCGATTCGGGAGGCAATTTGCGGGGGTGAATAGGCATCTATATCTATAACCTGGATAGTTTTTGGAACGTTATTTTCTGCCATATCTTTGGTCTCCTTTATTATTTCTTCGAAGGGCGTAAATAGATAAACCAGTATACACCTGCAATGAGGACAATACCGCCGAATAGGTTTCCAAGAACGACAGGGAAGAGATTATCAATCAAAAACCCTTTAAAGAAGGTAAGGTTTGAAAGGTCCAATTTCCCCTCGTGTACCTTTTCTGCTGCTGCAAGGACTGCGCTGTTGCCTTTGAGAACAAGGCCCATCGGGATGAGCCACATATTGACGACACAGTGCTCAAATCCACAGGCGATGAGACAAGATATGGGCCAGAGTAATGCCAGTATTTTATCCATATTACTTCTGCCACTATAACATAACCAGATACCCAGACATACCAGGGCATTGCAGAGCACCCCTCTTGAAAAGGCAGCGCCAAATGGTATATTTACTTTGTCGTTGGCCGCAAGAACAATTTTGGCCCCAAGGAGATAGTTGTTGATCGTCCATTGGTTGGAGTTGTATATCCATAAAACGAGGGTTAATGCACCGATAAAATTGCCAATAAATGCAATAATTAAATTTCTGGCCAGGTCTTTCCCGGTAATTTTTCTGGCCATAAAAGACATCGCGATAAGACAGTTTCCGGTAAAAAGCTCTGCTCCGGCGATTACAATTAAAACCAGGGCAAGGGTAAAGGCAACTCCGCCTACCAGTTGATTCAAACCATAATTAGAGGTTGCAGTATGTGTTACGAGCATTGAGAGCTGCATCCCCAAAGCAATAAACACGCCGGCAAGAATACTCAAGGCAAATGTTGTTAACGTACTCAGCTGCGACTTTGCAACGCCTACCTGTCCCACCCTGTCGGCCATTTTTGCAGGTGCATAGGCGTCTATCTCAATAACCGGCATGGCATATTCCTGCGTATTTGTACCGTTATTCTGCACCTCAGTCATACATTACCTCCTTTCATCTATTTAATATACATAATTAATTTATTTATACTGAACATTCAGAATGCATATCTCAGTCGACAGTAAACTGCACAAAAAAACACAGATCAAAAACTACCTGATTTGAAACTTGATTACAGATGCGGTTGTTAGAAATAACATCAAATCCTGAGATCGAATCTCAGGATTTGATGTTAGGAATTTAACCTTTCGCAGCGGAGGTCATCTGGGGCTGGACGATCTTTTCCTCCTTCTTTATTGCGGCCTCTTTTGCCGTAGCTGCTTTTACCATGGAAATTATCATATTGACAAAGATAAAACCCCATGCGATGTACGCGGCATAAATGAAATAATTTGAAATATTGGCGATAAAAGGAAGCTGGATAGCCTGAGAAAGCCTTATTGTACAGACTGTATACATGCCCAAAGGGAAGACCATGCCCCAATAGAGGGGAGAATAAGTAAACGGCGTCCTGTTATAGACATACTTCCATATCCCAATGATTATCAGAAATGGTATCCACCATGTGCCAAACGACCAGAAAAACAGGGTAAATCCCTTTGTGAATCCCAGGAAATCAACATAAGGACCCTCTATTTTAGGAATATTTATACATAAAATCGATCCGGCCAGGGTTGTGATGGCGAGCGCACCCATATTGATCCAGTAAGGAGGCACAAGTGCATCCGGGGATACCTTGAAAAACACGAGCCGGTAAATAATGAGCGTAATAAGGATCATGTAAAGGAAGGAACCAATCATCCACCACACAAAGGAGGAAAACATAACAAAGCTGCCAGCATCTCCGAATTTCGGCGCAAGTAATGCGCCAAGTACGGCGACAGATTGTGTTCCAACGGTGGCGATTAGCCATCCTCCATGCATTACAACTTCAATCCTCTGATCACACTTGATAAAGAGCACACTAAAAGTGGATAACGAAATGACCGTCCAGAGAAAGATGCCAAAATACCAAAATATCTTGGCGACTTCCGGCAGATTTACTACCGTGGCGAATTGAGCCCCAAGCACATTTGTACCTGCAACGGTGGTAAAAAAAACAAGGCTCAATTTTGGATTTGAAAGATCATTGTATAGATTATTCCAGAACATTCGCACCCGGAGTAATTGGAGTGACAGAACCGTGGCATATGCAAAGAGGTTTATATAAAAGAGTGCATATGCAATACCCCGAAAACCCAAAAGACTGGATGCGATTGAAATTATACCCGTGGACATTACCATTGCAAAATAAGCAGGATGGAATGTTTTTATTGAATTCCGAATAACACTCATTTACTCAATATCCTTTTCTAAAATGTTGATTGATAAGAATATCTAACACCTTAAAGTTAATGACAATAAACAAATAATATTCCAAATCAAATAATTTATTTATTTATATTTCCCAGATGTAAATACCTGTGTATATTGGCTTTATCAGCCAGGATGATTTTCACCTCCTATCATTGTCCGTTAAATAACAAAATTGCATTTCAAAGCTGTTATTGGTATTTCAATTTGCTGGCTGGAGTTTTGTCGGTATTTCTGTAGCATAGAAATAAAAATACGTTGCTTTTTGCTTATATTCTGCTTTATTATTAACGAGTTTAAATAATTACTTTTATTATAGCAAAAATATGTCAGACTGACAGACAAAATAATTTTCGGAGGTAACGTATGGAAGAGAAAATGATTATTACGAAAGATATGATTATTAATGATGTAATAAAAAAATATCCCAAAACACTTACTGTTTTTACTAAATTTAAGGTAGATTCCTGTTGCGGTGGCGGCGTGAGTATTGAAAAAACGGCGGGAATGAGCGGTGTGGACATAGATTCTTTACTTCAGGCATTGAATAAAGTTGCAGTAGCAGAAGGCAAATAGATAATAGCTGTTTCATTACCATTGTGACTTTCACCAGAAATAAAATCGCGTCTTTGTATGTGCCCGATGGTGAATGTATGGTTATCCACAATCTTTGGTATCATTAATTCATGCTGGCAAAAGTCAAGAGCGTTGCCGTTTTCGGTATAGATGCGTATTTGTTGGATATTGAAGTTTATATCGCCACAGGTGATATGCCTTATATTGCTATCGTTGGTTTACCGGACACGGCGGTTAAGGAGAGTCGTGACAGGGTAAAGGCAGCGGTCAATAATAGCGGCTACAGGTTTCCCTATAAACCCATGACAATAAATCTTGCACCTGCGGACCGCAAGAAAGAAGGTCCGGTTTTTGAATTACCAATAGCGGTTGGGATACTTATAGCAACACATCAAATCGAGATTCCAGATATCCAGGAATATGCCATTGTGGGTGAGCTGTCTCTGGATGGAAGGCTGCGTCCTGTTAAGGGATGTTTATCAATGGCGTTTAAGTGTAAAGAACTGGGGATAAAAAAATTTTTACTTCCCCCTGAAAATGCGTCTGAGGCCGCTGTTGTTGAAGGACTTGATATTATTCCCGTTGAAACCCTGGCAGATACAGTAGGGATTCTGACCAACTCTTCCCCCTTCGTGCCATACCGGATTGACCTGGAAGCCGTGTTCAAGGAGTCTTCTGGCTATGATATGGATTTTGCTGACGTAAAAGGGCAAGAGCATGTCAAACGGGCACTGACAGTTGCTGTTGCGGGAAGTCATAATGTGATAATGGTGGGACCGCCCGGCGCCGGCAAAACCATGCTTGCACAGCGTATCCCAACAATCATGCCTCCCCTCACTTTAGAGGAAGCCCTGGATACAACCAAGATCTATAGCGTATTAGGCCTTCTTGGTCCAGGACAGTCATTAATTGCAATGCGGCCTTTTCGTGCTCCCCACCATACGATTAGTACTGCCGGGTTAATTGGCGGTGGTTCATTTCCAAGACCCGGTGAGATTAGCATTTCACACAATGGCGTGCTTTTTTTAGATGAACTTCCGGAATTTGATCGAAAGACACTGGAAGTGCTTCGCCAGCCTCTTGAGACAGGCAATGTGACGATTTCCCGCGCCTTAAATTCCGTCACCTATCCTGCCAATTTTATGCTGGTATGTGCCATGAATCCCTGTCCGTGCGGATATTACACGGATAACCGGAGAGAATGCCATTGTACACCGCATCAAATTCAGAGGTACATGTCAAAGGTATCAGGCCCGTTATTAGACAGAATGGATATTCAAATAGAGGTGCCGGCCGTACGGTATAGTGAGCTTGTTACAGACAGGGAAGTGCAATCTTCTGTGGATATACGGAAAAAAGTGACGGTGGCCCGCACAATGCAAAAAGGGCGCTTTGAGGATCAACCAATAAAAGCAAATGCGCATATGTCTTCCAAACAAGTCAAAAAATATTGTGTAATGGATAAACCCGCAGAGTCATTGCTTCATCAGGCAATGACGGAATTAGGTCTTTCGGCGCGCGGATACAACAAGGTTTTAAAAGTTGCGCGTACCATTGCAGACCTTGACGAGAGTGAGCATATAAAAGTAGAGCATGTATCTGAAGCGATACAATACCGGGGCCTCGACAGGAGTTTGTGGAAATGAACGTTCTTTTGATAGACCCGCCTTTTTATCGGTTTTTCAATTACTATAACCGATATTTTCCTCTGGGATTAAGCTATCTGTCCTCAACACTGAAAAAAGCCGGGCATCAGGTGACTGTCTACGATGCCGACTGTAACAAAAATTCAAAGGGGATGGATTACACGAGATTGCCTGAAAAATATCGTATCTATTTGAAGGAATTGAAAAACCCGGAAAATCCGATTGTAAAGGAGATTTCTGAAACCCTTGCACGATACCAGCCGGATGTTATCGGAGTGACAGTTATGACACCCAAGGCAGCCTCCGCGTTTACCATTGCCTCCCTGGCAAAAAAATACAATGAAAACTGTGCTGTTGTCTTTGGCGGTCCTCATGCAACTTTAAAGGCAGATGAGATCCTGAAAAATACCAGAGATATTGATTTTGTTGTAAATGGAGAAGGCGAGGTTGTATTGCTTGAACTGGTAAACACATTACATACGAGAAATAACAATTTCAGTACCATACGGGGACTTTCCTACCGGAAGGGAGACAAGATTATCCACAACAGTTCGGCAAATTTTATTGATAATTTAGATTGTCTTCCTTTTCCAGACAGAGAAACACTACTCGGTCTGGATACGTATACATCGGAAGATATGGGTCTGCTCATGGGCAGTCGTGGCTGTCCCTATAACTGTTCCTATTGTGCAACGCAGATATGGACGAGAAAGGTACGGTATCGTTCTCTGGCAAATATTTTGGAAGAAATCAGGTATGTACATCAGCGGTATGGCACCCGTCAGTTTACCTTTAAGGATGATTCTTTTACCGTTAACAGAAAGAGGGTCATGGAATTTTGCAATACATTGATTGATGCAAACTTAAAAATTAATTGGGACTGCAATACGCGGGTGGATTTAGTGGATTTGGAACTGCTAAAGGCTATGAAGAGGGCGGGGTGTAATAGTATCAAGGTGGGGATTGAATCAGGGAGTGAAAGGATCTTAAAGTTAATGGACAAAGGTATTACATTGGAGCGCATAGGAGAAGCAGCGAGGCTTTTCCGGGAGGCAGGCATTCATTGGACGGCCTATTTTATGATGGGTATACCTACAGAGACCAGAGAAGATGTCCAGAAAACCTTGGATTTATTGTATACAATAAATCCCAGCTTTGCTTCTATTGGCGTCTATGAGCCATTTCCAGGGACAAAACTCTTTGAAGTCGGTGTTGAGCATGGGCTGGTGAACAGGGAAATGTCCCGTGAAGATTTCTTTACTCGCATACCGAGCGACTATTATCTCAAAGACGTGAATCAAAGGGTTGATACCATGGGCTGTGAAGATTTTACCGTGCTGGAAAACGAAGTAAAAAGCGCCTTTCATAATTATAATAGAAGTATTATGCGGATCTTTGAGAGGGCAAAGGCCAGAAGTAATGTCTACTTACACAATCCCAGGATTTTTTTCAATGACATTGAAAAATTTTTAGGATGGATACGGTAGCTGTAAATGAAAATTGAAAAAAATCAGAAGATAAAATAAGGTTTTATCCCTCATAAAATTACATTATGACAATAAAGATTTTTAATTATCCCATTGCAAAGAGACTCATCTTGCTCATAGTAGGGGATTTGCTGATCGTCAATGGTTCAATCTTTTTATCGGCGATAATTCGCCTGGGTCTGAGTGGTGGCTGGGAATACCTAAGAAGTAATTCCGCATCATTTGCATTGACAGGCTTAGCTTTTATCTTTACTTTTTTCTTTTCCGAACTTTACGATATCCGAAAGGATTTTAAATCCATCGGGAATATCATAACGATTGCTTTTGCATCTGGCAGCGCCTTTATTATTACAACTTTTTTGTTTTATATAAGCTGGTCTTTGCGGATAGGACGAGGGGTATTTATTATCAATGGTGTATTAATTACACTTTTTATCATCGGGTGGAGGCTTTTATACAGCTATATGCTGGATCAGCCACTTTTTAAGAGAAATGTTTTAATTGTTGGCGCCGGCTGGGCTGGAAAAACTATTTTACAGGAAATAACCAGGTCGAAAAAATCGGGGTTACGGGTGGCAGGTTTTATTGATGATAATCCGGCAAAGCAAGGGAAGCTTGTTGACGGGTTTCCTGTATTCGGTGACCGATATAGTTTGAATACTGTGATACATCAAAATGACATTGGTCTGGTCGTAAATGCCATTACCCATGAAAAACATGCCGATCTCATCAAGGTATTGATTAATTGTTCATGGAATGGAACGGATATTATTGACATGCCTACCCTTTACGAACAGCTCACGGGTAAAATACCGTTTAAACATATTAATGATATGTGGATGTTGCACGTTGTTATTAGCAAGCCCAAATTATATGGTAAATTGGTAAAGCCCGTAATTGAAGTATTTTTTGCTTTGATGTTATTTGTGTTATTAATACCAGCGATGGTAATTATAGCCATAATGGTGAAAATGAGTTCCAGGGGTGGTGTTTTTTATACGCAAGAACGTATCGGTAAAGATGGTACAGAATTTACAATGATAAAATTCCGTACCATGATAGAGAATGCAGAGTCAAATACCGGTGCAGTTTATGCAGCAGATGACGACCCCAGGATTACAAAGATCGGAAGGTTTTTGAGAAAGTGGAGGTTGGATGAGATTCCTCAATTGCTCAATGTAATTAAGGGAGAAATGAGTTTGGTTGGGCCACGGCCGGAAAGATACGTCTTTATCAAGGAGTTTGAGGAAAAGATACCGTTTTATGCCCAGCGGCTTGCAGTCAGACCCGGCTTAACTGGCTGGGCTCAGGTAAAGTATCCTTATGCATCTTCAATAGAACAAACAGAAGAAAAATTGCAATACGACCTCTTTTATATTAAAAATATGTCCTTCATTCTGGATATAGTGGTAATATTGAAGACGATAAAGGTTGTTGTATTTGGAAGTGGAAAATGAAAATAATGCAGGCAGGATAATCCTGAACCGAGAGCTTACTTTTGCTTTACCTTCTCAACCGGTTTGTTCTTAGCCATTCTTTCTTTCAATCGGTAGGCTTCTTCAATATTCTGTAATGCATCCTTACACTCAGGCGATATTTCTAGTGCCCGCTTATATTCAGCAATTGCATCATCGATCTGCCCCTCTTTTTGATAAATATCTGCAAGCTTCTGGTGAGCAGCAGCCAGCTTCGGATTGCGCTCAATTATTTTTTTCATGTCAGCAGAGGCATCGGGCAGTCTGCCATTTTCCAAATAAAGTACGCCACGATTGTAAAGCGCCGAAAGGTCGTTTGGAGTAAGCCTTAAAACTTCATTATATTCATTGATAGCTTCTGACTTCATTCCTTTTTGTGAGTAGATCACTCCCAAGTTAAAATGTGCGCCCGCATGGTTTTTGTTCAAAGACAGCGTTTTTTTGAATACAGAAACAGCCTCATCATAGGCCTTGTTTTTTGTATAGGCGACTCCCAGATTATTATAAGCTTCTCCAAAATCCGGACTGATTTCAATCGCTTTTTTGTATGTAGCAATTGCATCGTCAATCATTCCTTTATCGACGTATGCAGCACCAAGATTATTATACACTTCCTTAAAATCTTCTTTCTTTTGTAAGGCTTCTTTATACACCGCGATCGCTTCATCCTTTTTTCCCTGTAATGCGAGTGATACACCTTTATTGTTATAAAGCATGGCAAGCTTATTTTTTGCCTCTTTATGGTTGGGGTCTAGGGATAGCACCCTCTTATACGTGAGAATGGCGTTGTCAGGCGACCCATTTGATTCATATAAGGAGGCCAGATCAAAAAGCAGGGTCGTGTCTTTTGGGATGAAATTTGCTGCTTTTTCAAAAGAGGAAACAGCGTCTGATATTTGCCCTTTTTTCTTGTAAAGATATGCCATACTTTTATGGCTCTCTGCAAGATTCGGATTGATTTCAACGGCATTCTTGTAAGAGGAAATGGCATCATCAATCATCCCTGTATTGGCATAGGCATTCCCTAAATTATGAAATACTTCTGCATCCCGCGGATTTATAGCAATGGCTTTTTTGTATGACTTGATAGCATCATCAAAAAGCGCCTTTTTATTAAAAATATTCCCAAGGTTGTAATATGCCTCGGAATCATTAGGGTTAATTTCAAGAACTTTATTGAATTCACGGACAGCTTCATCGAAATGGGCATTTCTATAGTAAACAATGCCGAGATTGAAGTGCGCGTTAAGGTTGGAAGGCTCCTGGAGTATTATTTTTTGGTATTTTTTTATGATTTCTTTTTCGAGAATTCCATCTTCCGGAGATGCAGGTACTGCAAGTTTAAGGCACAAAAAGAAGGAGACACCGAACATACCAAAATAGAGGTATCTTATTGTATTGCCTCGTACAAGCCACTTTTTTTGTAAGTTTCTGCCCATGAAAAACCGCTAAAAAGTTATAATATCTTTCTCAATAAGGTACGTTTTTCATACTCTGAAACCTTTGCTTTATTGATAACTTCTTTTATTTTGTGGGGATTTTTTATACCCTTCCATACACTTTTAACGTCTTTCGTACTTATCGTAAGATTGCCAATCCTTAATCGTTTTTGCATTCTTCCCTGTTTGATCGAGATATTATTAATGTCATAGTAAGGTATTTCCTTAAATTTTCTTGAAAAAGAGCCTTTTCTAACCAAAACGCCCTGATACGTGATTACATATTTCGTTGTGCAAACTGATAGCATTTTATAAACAATGGAGAGGCCGCTGATTGACAATAGGCATAACCCCGTTATGGTGTTTGTACCAAACGAGGTAAAGGCGAGAAGAATAGAAACCGCAGAAATGGAAAACAATAGCCAGTGCTGCCGAACGCTGGGTTTGGAGGATTGAAGAATTTGGATTTCTGTGTTTTTGTTAAAAACAGGTTCCTTATTGAGAGTTTTCGCATCTGTTTCTATGGTTTTGACTGACATCAGCTAACCTTCAAAATATATTCCTGAAACCTTACCATACCATCGATCTGAAACAATGTCTTACCGGGTCCGTACCCGACGTTTAAAACGCACTCTATTTTGAATTATAGGTAAGGGGAGATGGTATGTCAAGGTAAATGCAGGTCAATCGTTGATGCTGGTGCATACCGGAAACACTTGGGAAAAACCTGTAGTGGCAGGCATAAACAGTCTACGGGATCTCAGAAGTTCTGTTGTTTCTCACCTCAGATTTTCCACCTTAATTCTGGATGAAGTGATACGCTACTCTTCCATGATTCTCGTATAGCATTTCAGTAAAGTGTATACATAAAAATTTCATTGCGAGGGGTGGAGAGACGAAGTAATCTTTTGTTCCTAAAAGGCTTAAGATTGCTTCGCTGTCACTCGCAATGACGATAACGTATAGAGACGCTTCCATGAAATGATATACTAGCAAAGTGGATAGAATGGTTTTATGTGGTGAAATATCCAGCTGCCAAAAAAAGCAAAACATAAGAGGGTTGCCCAGAAAGACTTTAAAAAGTCGGTATATTGGGTATTTTTTGTGTAAAATTCTATCCCTTTTACGGTTAGGGTAATGAGTGCGGGACTCATTAAAATATCGTTCGTGCCGGGAGGGGTAATATTGCCAATATAATTGATAAGTATACCAATTGTGGCGCTAACAACCAATGAAAGATACCGATTTCCTTTAACAAGGGTGATACAAAAGATCACTATTGAATGCGATGCTATGGATTGTACTACCGCAAAGACACTCCTGTAAAACTCATAAGAGGTAAGAAAGTAAGGAATGAGAAACATAAACAAGAGGGGATCATTTTTCGAATCTTTTCTATGTATCAGTAAGTAGAAAGAAATAGGGGCAATGAACTTAAGCACATCATTGTCGCTCCAATGACCAATATCGCCTAAAAAAATGCAGGCGACACCAAGAGCCGTAGACAGGAATAAAAGTACCACTTCCCTTGAATTCCAGCTTATAACCCACCGAACGAAGAGAAAAACTAATGCTGATTCGAATGCTGTGATACATTCTTTAAGCCAAAATACCTCGCCGTGGATATAAAGTAGGCCTTCAATAGTATCGAGTATAAGTTCCATGATAGTAAATCAAAAAGACATGACCGGAAAGGACATCACATTATTACACAGATTAACAATGCTAAGAAAAATCCCCGTTTAAAGGCCTACCTGAAAATAGGGATTACGGAAGGGTTACAATTCCAGATAGTTACGGTGTTGAAAGAACGCATTATTGTACTAACTATTTCAAAAATTTGAAATGAATTTTTTGCGCTTCAGGGGTTTTAGGCATCATACAATGCGGCGCAATTTCTGCAAATTGCTTGTATCTCCCCTCTACCGGTAGGACGAGCGCCCCGCTTGTCATTATGATGTCAACCGAGGACGGTTGATCTACCTCAGGGAATTTAAGGGGACACCTTGCCCTTTATAAAGGGTAGCAACTTAATTTTACTGAGATTTTTCAAAAAACTAAATTGTTATCAAAAGGATAATGTATCCTATGCAGTATATTTTGGCTGTTGCCGGGGTATTGTTATGATGAATTTACTTCCAACGTTTACCATACTTTCAACTTTAATGGACCCGTGATGAAGATGAACAATATGCTTGACGATGGAAAGTCCTAGCCCCGTTCCACCCATTTCCCGTGAACGGGCAGGGTCAACGCGGTAAAATCTCTCGAAAATACGCGGGATATGCTTTTGTGGAATGCCAATACCAGTGTCTGATATTTCAAACAGAATGGATTTATTGATGGGTTCGACCTTCAAACCAATTCGGCCACCTTCAGGGGTATATTTTATTGCATTGTCGAGTAAGTTGGTCAGCAACTGGCATAAGAGGTATTCATTTGTTTCTATTGCCGGTATGCGATGGGGTATATCCAGCTCAAGAATTTTGTTTTTCCCCGCACTGTGCTCTTTATACTGTGAAAAAATATTGTCTATACAAGGATGTATGTCCAATGTGTGAAGTTCTATCTTTAAATCATGGGATTCCAGCCTGGACAGTTCTAAAATATCCTTGATCAGATTGTCCAGTCTCTGTGTGTGTTTCATGATAATATTGAGAAATTCTTGTGTATCTTCGTACCGTAGTGCGTTATTTCCGAGTAATGTTTCCACATATCCCTTAATAGAGGCAAGGGGGGTCCGGAGTTCGTGGGATACATTAGCAACGAATTCCCTGCGGGTATTTTCCAGTTTCCGCAATTCGGTAATATCATGGAAAACCATGAGTATTCCATATGTATTTTTATCGATCTGTATTGGGGAAAGGTGTGTTTGCAGTAATTTTTTTTCGGGCGAAGGAATCTCGATTTCAGATGTTCTGGTTGTTTGAGTTTTGACTATTTCTCTGACCAGATTGCATAGCTTTTCATTTCTTATCTTTTCCCACAAATAGTCTTTATCCAAAACAACCTTTGATATGCCAAACATGGTTTTTGCAGCATTGTTAATGAGGATAATTCGTTCCTCTAAGTCTGTTGTAATAATGGCATCACTCATGTGGGCCATAATAGCGTCCAGTTTATTTTTGTCATCCAGGATCGTTTGCATCCTGGATTGAAGCTCGATGCCCATAGCATTAATTGCATTTGCAAGGTCTCCCATCTCACCTGAAGAAGCGATCTCTGCTTTTCGTGTAAAATTGCCGCGTGCAAAATTTTGTGCTATTCGGGTAATATTTAACAGGGGAGAGGTATTTATTCTCAAGAGAACAAAACCAATAACCAGAGTTATCACAAAGCTAAAGAGTGTATATAAAATAATTGTTTTACTATCTATCTCCAGACTTCCGGTCCAGGGATCCGAGTAACGCTCTTTTATGACCTTACTCATAAAATATCCTACGAGAGCCAAACTTAGGGATAAGAGGGCGACAAAACTGGTAAAAATCTTCCGGAATAACTTATTTTTAAACATTCCAAATTACTCCTTGAATTTGTAACCAATTCCCCGTATTGTGATTATATAGTTCGCGAAGGTTTTTAGTTTTTTTCTCAGGGAAGCGATATGTACATCAATCGTCCGGTCAATGACACATGTTTCAGAGCCAGAAACTGCATCGAGTAATTGATCTCGTGTAAATACACGTCCCGGCCTGCTGGTAAGTTGGTGAAGCAGCTTGAATTCTGTAAGGGTTAATGGAATGGGTTCATTCTTTATGGCCACCTCATGTTTATGCAAATCGATCGTAAGGCCGTCTATTTCAATATAATCTTTTGTTGTTACAGTACTCTGTGTTCGCCTGAGGACTGCCTGTACGCGTGCTACGAGTTCTTTCGGGCTGAAGGGCTTTGTCATATAATCGTCGGCGCCCAGTTTCAAACCCAGCGTTATATCGGCCTCTTCCCCTTTTGCTGTTAAAATAACAATGGCCGTATTAGCAAGCCCCCGGTCTGCCTTTAATTTTTTGCATACCCCCAGACCGTCAATCCCGGGTAGCATGAGGTCTAATATGACAAGTTCCGGCCGTTCTTTTCTGGCCAGGAACAACGCATCTTCACCATTATAAGCGCATAGTACTTTATAGCCGTCTTTTTCAAGGTGATACCGGATTAATTTTACAAGGTCTTGCTCATCATCTACAACAAGGATTTTTTCTTTTGACATGGGATTATTTCATAGGACAGCACAGCCGCAACCAAAGATAACCACCCCTCTTTCCCCTCTTTCGCAAAGAGGGGATGAAGGGGAGGTAAAAAACTTACACAAAAAGAAGTTTTTATATAGTAATACTATAAGTAACTGCCATCATGCCGCTACCTTGGAATGATGGCAAATAGGAAATTGTGGCATCACTCGACGGAATTTTTAACCAAGTCACTTAATACGGAAGCATAATAACCTCTGCTTTACTTCCTGGTTTAAAAGAAAGTGATTTAACCGTTACACTTTTATCTTTTTTGACATCAAGAAGTCTTTTTACCGCTTTCATTGTGGACTCTCCACGATAATAGCATAGTGCTTTAAAATCATATTTTACAGTTTTCTACTAAATAGCTTTTCTATATCTTCAATAGGATTGTTTAATATCGGTTCGTCAACTGCAAGAGACATAGTCTATAATCTCAAATTTCAAATCTGAAATTTCAAACGCTGTTTTGCAAAGAATCAGCCCATCCTCTGATCTGTCGTGAAATACTTTCCGCCAATGCATTCTCTCATCTTTTTGATTTCAAATTTCAAATTATTTTCTATTCTGCTCATCCATTTTCCGGATGTCTCAGGACAATATGATTTCATCGCCCTTTTGTGGGCCTACCTCCCTCACCACCGTTACCTTATTCCCCCCCTGCATCATGGAGTGTCAACAAAGATACAGGAGGCCTTTCCTGCCGTTTTTGTAACGTTTATCATTTCTTTTGCACGGTTTCTTTCAAACACTCTTCGAAAATCGACAACGCGATATCAGCGTCATCTTTCAAAAGGATCAAAGGAGGACAGAAGCGGATGGCGCTGCGTCCGCAGCCCAGTAATAAGAGCCCCTTTGAAAACGCCTTCTGGATGATACTATCCCGCTCTTCTGATGCATATGACTTGCTTTCTTTATCTTTCACAATCTCAATGGCAAGCATAAGTCCCAGGCCCCGGACATCACCAATGATGGAATAGGTGCGCTCTAATTTCCTTAACTCGTTTATCATATAAGCGCCCTGTTTGGCCGCATTATCTATAAGTCCATCCTCAAGGAGCCTGATGGTGGTAAGCGCAGCCTGACAACTGACGGGATTACCTCCAAATGTACTTGCATGACTGCCGGGTACCCAGTCCATGATTTCTTCTCGGGCAACCGTGGCAGACAAAGGAAGTCCTGATGCAATGCCTTTGGCAAGGGTAATAATATCAGGGACTATATTAAAGTGCTCACAGGCAAACATCTTGCCTGTGCGACCCATGCCTGATTGCACTTCATCTGCAACGTAAAGGATATTGTAGTCGCGTGTCAATTGATACAGTGCCTTGTGGAACTCTTTTGGAGGCACAACATATCCACCTTCTCCCTGGATAATTTCGACAAAGATCGCTGCCACATCTTCTGGCGGCACCTTTGTTTTAAATAGTTCTTCACGAATCCAGGTGACACAGGCCATATTGCATTTGTCGGGAGTTAGTCCGTAATGACATCGATAACAATATGCGTACGGAATATGAATAACCTCGGGAATGAGGGGGAGAAAGTGTTTGCGTTGGTTCAGTTTGCTCGCAGTAAGAGAAAGCGCCCCCATGGTCCTGCCGTGAAAGGCACTATAAAAGGCAATGACGATGGGACGTCTTGTATGGTAACGCGCTAATTTAAAGGCGGCTTCTACAGATTCTGCACCGGAGTTCCCGAAGAAGGCTTTTTTTGTATGAGCTCCCGGGCAAATTGCAGAAAGTTTTTCGGCCAATTCGATATGGAGTGGATTATAAAAATCTGCGCCGGACATGTGAATAAGGGCATTTGCCTGGGTGGTGATCGATGAAATGATCTGGTCGTGGTTGTGTCCGGTATTGCAAACCGCAACACCTGCGGTAAAATCAAGGAAGGTATTATTATCCACATCCGTGACAACCATGCCTTTTGCGCTTTTTACTACCAAGGGATAGCCTTTTGTTGAGGATAGCGAAACAAACTTTTTTTCCCTTTCCAGGTACTGAATTGCATTGGGTCCGGGGAGTTTGGTGCGGATGGAAGGATAATTTTTTATCGGCATAGGAAACCTTTCAGTATGTTGTCAAATATCTTTATTTATTTTTCATCTGTATTGTGCTTGATATCAATTCACCCAGGGTGGAGAAGAGATTTTTCACAACCTCTCTTTCGGGGAGAGGTATTTTCAGATAGGCCTTTCCTGTTTTTTCATGGTAATTAGTTTTTCTTCTGACAATAATATTTGTACACTAAATCAGCAAATGCCTCCAGCGCATATGAACCTTTTCCAAGATCTGAAAGGCATCTCCTAAATTCACGGAGATTTTTAAAATTTTCTGACATATACTGGGCGACGAATGTTTCGGCGGATATGAAATTGAGCTCCGGACCCTTGTCGTCGGGACTTTGGTAAAGTTTATATGCCACGATGTCCGTGATCATTTTTACGTTGACATCTTTTACTTTTGAAATCATATTCTTGACGATGTCGAAGCTTAAAAGCTGCTTATCCTGATAATAGTTATATACCGTATCGGCAAAATCATTAATCGATTTCATCCCCTTATCACGTTGAGATAAGTGGGTTTTCAATGAATCTAAATCCTTAAATTTTTCGGATATATATTGGGCGACCGCCTCGGTCGCAGCGAGATAATTTGCCTCCGGGCCCATATTTTCCGGGCTTTCATATATTTTATACGCTATAATATCGGCAATCGTTTTCAGTGAGATGTCTTCCTTGCTGTGGATTTTGCTTTTTATGAGTTCTTTATCGATGGGCATTGTTTGCTCCTCCGTTCCGTCAATGAAACAAAATAAAAATATATATACTGAGACTTGACAACCGCATATTTTATACATATATTTATTCAAGAGCAACAATTATAAACAATAATAATAATAAATAAGCATACAATGAAAACTGAAACGAAAAACAGATTTCTCGACTCAATTACACTGCCGAATTATGAATTTACCATTAACTCGCCTGAATTTAAAAAAGAAGGGGAGGAATTTACTATTTGGTTTCTTGAAGGTATCCTTGAAAGAAATCCAGATTATGTTGATTGTCTTCTGTATTTAGGCAATGCGTATACGGCGCATGGTATGTATGAAAAAGGGCTTTCGGTAGACCTGAAGCTAAGTCGCCTGAGACCAAACGATCCTCTGGTCCACTATAATCTTGCCTGTAGTTATGCGTTGCTGAAAAATATTGATGCCGCATTTGAAGCCCTGGAAAAGGCGATTGCGCTAGGTTATAAGGATATCTATCATCTGGAACGGGATAAAGATCTGGCTTATCTAAGAGAAGATGCTCGGTATCAAAAATTGATTGAGAAAATCAAAAAACATTAATGTGATATGTGTAAAGCATGCGTTGTTTTATACGTGATTCTGATTCCCTCTAACGTCAGATAAGGTAATACTGTAGTAATGAGAGGAATTTCCTGCGCCAGCATCTGTGCATTTCCTCCGGTTGCTATTACAGTTGGTTGGCATTCCAGTTCATCGCGAATCATTTCTATAAGCTGTTTTACCATCCCGATAGTTCCCCAATAAATGCCAGAATTTATCGCATCTTCTGTGTTTTTCCCGAGGACATTCCTTGGTTTCCTGACGGATATCTGTGGTAAAAATGCTGTATCGCGGTGAAGCGCCCTTGAGGAAGCGTCCATCCCTGGCGCAATAATCCCCCCCAGGAAAGCCCCTTTGTTGCTTATCCCGTCAATCGTTATTGCGGTGCCCGCATCAACAACGATCGTCCAGTTTTTTGTCCGTTCAAATGCGGCAATCGCATTTACCAACCGGTCTACGCCCACCTTTTCTGGATGTTCTGTCAGAACCGGGATAGGGATTGGGATGTCTTTCCCAATAATTTGTGGTTTTACTGGGAGATGATTCCGGATAGTTTCAATGACGAATGCTTCTGCCTTTGGATTGACAGATGCGATGACAGCTTGTGCTTTGCTTAAGACGGCAGGATTAAGAATTTTTGTAAAATTTGTCTGGGACGAGCACGCACCTTTTATGGTATGGACAGACAGTAAGTTGTCTCCTTCGAATATCCCAACGTGAATATTTGTATTACCAATGTCGATTGCTAACAACATACAGCTTGGTTTATATTGGCCTGGATCTCGCTTAATGCACTTACAATCATATTTATCAGTGTGCCTATGTTCTTGCCCGTGACCATAGAGACGGGACAGACCGGTTTGGATATTTTTTCTTCCAAATTTTGAATACACTTGATACCAGTCTCTGCGTCTAAAAGATCCATTTTATTTGCAATGACAATTTCGGGTTTTTCAGCAAGGCTGGGGTTGTATTGTATTAATTCGTTCCGAACAATATAATATGCGTCTGCAGGATTTGGACCCGCAACGGGTGAAACATCCAAAAGATGGACTAATAGTTTTGTCCTTTCGATATGACGGAGAAATTCATCCCCGAGCCCTGTCCCTTTATGTGCCCCTTCAATGAGTCCGGGTATATCGGCAACAACGAATCTTCGGTAATTCTCTACCTCCACGATCCCTAATTGAGGTTGCAGCGTGGTGAACGGATAATCAGCAATTTTAGGTCTGGCAGCCGATAACCGGGAGAGTAGTGTTGATTTTCCTGCATTGGGCATTCCAATAAGACCGACATCCGCAAGTAATTTCAGTTCGAGGGACAGCCATCGTTCTTCCCCTTGTTTACCCTTTTCTGCATGGCGTGGAACCTGATTGGTAGAAGTTGCAAAATGTTTGTTTCCTCTTCCTCCCCTACCTCCTCGGGCAATAACAATGCTTTCCCCTCCGATACTCATATCTTTCAAAATACGTCCGCTTTCTCTATCTTTAATTATCGTGCCTCTGGGTAATTCTATAATAAGGTCTTTACCATCTTTGCCTTTTTTATTAGAACCCTTTCCATGTGCCCCGCTCCCTGCAATATGTTTTACGCGGGAGGTGAGGTCAAGTAATGTATCTATTTTCGTGCTGACATGAAGTATAACGTCTCCCCCTTTGCCCCCGTCCCCTCCGTCGGGCCCTCCATGGGGGACGTATTTCTCCCTTCGGAAACTCACACAACCGTTTCCCCCGCTACCCCCCTTTACAAATATAACAGCTTCGTCAACAAACATACTTTAGAAAAGATAAAGGGTGCACATCAGGGCACCCTATTATGAAAACACATTCATTGTATTAAGAGATGATTAATTTGGTTTTGAATAGACGCTCACGCGGTGTCTTGTTTCAAATTTTACCGTACCGTCTATCTTGGAAAAAAGCGTATCGTCTCTTCCAATACCAACATTCATTCCGGGTTTGAACTTTGTTCCACACTGGCGGACGATTATAGAGCCAGCAGTAACAAATTGCCCGCCGAATCTTTTTACGCCCCGCATTTGCGGATTACTGTCTCTTCCGTTCTTTGAGGAACCTTGTCCTTTTTTATGTGCCATGTTACTCCCTCCGTTTTGAAATTATGTAAATAATTGACAAAATACCGGCAAAATTTGATTTACCCACAGATGATTTCTTTAATTTTTATCCGGGTATATTTTTCCCGGTGTCCTCTCCTGGTCATTGATTCCTTCCTCCTGCGGAATTTTATGGTCATAGACTTTACACCCTTTTTTATGCCTTCAACTTCTGCAATAACTTTTGCATTTTTATTAGCTGCCGCCCCAAAGGTCGTGTTCCCTTCTTCATTTGAACACACTAATACATCATCAAATTCCAGAATTTGCCCGATTTGGGTATCGGCTTTCAGGTCGATGAGATGATGCTCACCAGCCCTTACCTTGTATTGTTTCCCTCTGTCGTTTACTATTGCGTACATTTGTTCATTTCTCCTTTCCCGGTTAAAAAATTATATGGTAACAAGCTCATCTTTCTGATTGAAATAACGAATATCTATTTTACCGTACTCATGATTCGTTGTGCTAAAAATATGTATCTTTTTATTGTAGGATTCTTCGATTTCTATCATTTGTTTCCTTTTCTGATTTTGCAAATAATTTGCGACCTCATGGTTCGCAATGATTTCAATTCTGGCAATCTGAGGCGAATGGATAGCAAACTTCAGGTCTCTCATGGCATTTAAACAAAGGCTTTCAACCGTTTTGGCATATCCGGTGCCGCCGCAAAGCTTACATTCCTCAAAAAGGACATCCCGCAGACTCGACCGGATCCTTTGACGGGTAAGTTCAATGGTGCCAAATTTTGACATCTTCAGCATCTTTGTCCGCGCCTTGTCCCTTTTCAGGGCATCAGCGACAACCTTTTCGATAGCATGATTGTGCGATTCCGTCCTCATGTCAATAAAGTCAATTACAATTACACCACCCAGGTCTCTTAATCGTATCTGACGCGCAATTTCCCTTGCAGCTTTGAGGTTGGTCTTAAAGGCCGTTTCCTCCGGGTCGCTCTCTTCTTTAAATTTGCCACTATTGACATCAATTGCAACAAGCGCCTCGGTCTGTTCAATCACGATTGAGCCCCCGCGAGGCAAGCGGATTTTGTTACAGTTTATCTCCTCAATTTCTTTTTCAATATTATATTTGTGAAATAATGGCTTATCCTCACTGTAGAGGGTCAAATGTCTTTCATATTTAGGCATAATCATACGGAGGAAATCACGTGTTCTTTCGTGGACGGCTTCCGTGTCTACGATGATTTCCTGTATATCAGGTGAAAATATATCTCTGATAGCCCGAATTACCAGATCACTTTCCTGATAAATAGTTGCCGGGGTACTGACGCTTTTTGATCGTTTCTCAATGTTTTTCCAAAGTTTTAACAGATAATGAAAATCCTTATGAATCTCTTTTTTAGTCTGTTGTGCCCCTGCCGTTCGTATGATGAAACCGATATTGTGGGGAGGATTTAATCCCTCGAGTATTTTTTTTAACCTTTGCCGTTCTTCTTCACTCGCAATTTTTCTGGAAACTCCATGGCGGGGCACGTCCGGCATTAAGACCAGGTACCTTCCCGGCAGGCTGATATATGTTGTTAAACTAGGGCCCTTTGTGCCAATACTTTCTTTTGTCACCTGAACCAGCACTTCTTGTCCTTGATGCAAAATATCTCTTATCTTACGGAATACCCGATGAGGTCTGGTATGGGTATCAGCATCTGATGCATGGCTCCCGTTTTCGGTGGGAATTAAAATGTCCGATGCATGGAGAAATCCATTTTTTTTGAGTCCGATATCAACAAAAGCCGCTTCAATACTGGGCTCAACGTTAACTACCCTTCCCTTGTAAATATTGCCTGCAATTTGTTCCCGAGAACTCCTTTCAATGTAAAGTTCTTCTAAAATATTATTTTCTAAGATGGCAATGCGGCATTCTTCAGGTTCAACTGCATTAATAAGCATCCTCTTATTCATGATCATTTCCCTTTGCTAGGCAGAAGAAGATAGGTTGACCTTTATTCTCGTAATTTCAAAGAGCTCTTTTTTCCCGTTTTCACATAAGGAATGGATTACCTCTTCTGGTCTCGCCATGCCTTCTGATTCCATTTTTATCGACAAAATTAAACCGTTGGGCTTTACCGTGATTTCCTGAATAGAAGGTCGAATATCAAAAGGTTTTGAATATCCATCCTTTATACGATTTACAATAATGGACGATCGTTGTAAAAATTCGCTGATCTTTCCTGTTGTGAAAAGGCCCGGATCTTTAAAAATAACCTCATACAGTACATCACAAACAGAACCCCTTTGGCAGTATGGTATAGCTTCCCCTGAAAGAATCTGAATTTCCTTTGGCAGCTGCTGACCTAAACGTTCGGCCAAAATTTCAGGAGGCATCGATTCGGGCAATTCTAGTTCCAAAACTTCATCTTTGCCGGCTATTCCAACACTCAATGCTATGGGGATAGACAATTTCGGGTGAGGGTTGAAACCCTTGGACATCGCGATAGGTATGTTAGCCCTTCTAATAGCCCGTTCAAAGACCTTCATCAAATCGTGATGAGAGATAAAGCGAATATCGCCTACTTTAGTAAATCGAATACGTATCTTTGCTATAGTTAATCAACCGTTAAAAAACTTCAAATGTAACAATTTAAAATACTTATGCAAAATTTTAATCATGCAGTTTCTTGCTGTCAAGGATATTTTCGTCCCTCAAAAATCTCCGGAAATATGTCAATAGCAATATTTCTGAGATAGTTAATTGTTTTTTCTGGATCGTCAAAGCGGTAAGCCGTTTCTGCTATCTCTTTTGCCTTTTCAAAAGTAATCGAACGGACAATTTTTTTTATTTCCGGTATAATCGTTGCCGGAGCTACACTAAACTCGGTAAGTCCCAACCCGATAAGGGGAGCAGTATATTCAATCTCACTTCCCATTTGCCCACATATTCCAACCGGTATGTTATTTTCTTCTGCCGCTGTTATTGCAAGTTTTAAAAGTCTTAAGATGGCAGGATGCACGGGGCAATATAAATACGCCACCCGTTCATTATTTCTATCAACGGCCAAAGAGTATTGGATGAGATCATTGGTACCGATACTGAAGAAATCACACTCCTTTGCTAATGTATCTGCAATCATGACAGACGAAGGGACTTCGAGCATAATTCCCATATCAATGTTTTTGTTAAAAGGAATATTTTCTTTGTCTAATTCTTCCATAGTTTCCCAAACCATTTGTTTTGCGCGCCGCAACTCCTGAAGAGAAGAGATAAGGGGAAACAATATTTTCACATTACCCAGCGCTGAAGCCCTTAAAATAGCTCTGAGCTGTATCTTAAATATGGATGGATTTTCGAAGCAGTACCGTATGGAACGACATCCCAGGAAAGGGTTCCCTTCTTTCCGGTCATCCAAATAATCAAATTTGTCAGCGCCAAGATCAAGTGTTCGAATGATAATGGGCTTATCCTTCAATTCTCGTACGACAGCAGTGTATGCCTCGAGATGTTCCTCTTCTGTTGGGGGGCTGGATGCGCCTAAATAGAGAAATTCCGTTCTATAAAGGCCAATTCCCTCGGCGCCGTATTTTACGTTCAGACTGGTCTCTTTTGGGAATTCGATATTACCGTAAATAGAAATATGTTTGCCATCCCGCGTGGTTGAGGGTTGATCCTTAAGCTCAGTGGCTAATTTCTCTTCAAAGACATGGATGCTCTTGACTTTGCTTTGGTACGTTGCCAGGGTTTCAGCATCGGGTCTAACAATAACAATGCCACTACTACCATCTACAATTACCGTATCGCCCCCAAAGACGTCTGTGGTGATTGTGCCGAGCCCTACCACAGCCGGAATGCCTAGCGCACGGGCAACGATTGCGGTGTGAGAGGTCCTCCCGCCCACATCAGTGGCAAATCCTTTAACTTTTTCCGTATCGAGTGAAGCCGTTTGAGAAGGGGTAAGGTCGTGTGCTACCAATACCACTTCTTCGGCAAGATTTTTCAGTTCTTCTCTCTTTTCACCCAATAAATTTCTTAAAAGTCGTCGTTCAATATCAAAGATATCGGTCACTCTTTCTGCAAGATAAGAGTCGTGAACGTCCTGAAATTTTCTGATGTAAACACGCAAGGACAGGGATACGGCAAATTCAGGGGTAAAGTTGGTTTTCTTTATTTTTTCAATAATTTCATTTTTTAAACGGACATCCTGTAATACCATTCGGTGCGTACCAAAGATCGACCCTATTTCAGAACCTAAATTTTCAGAAACCCTTTGCTCTAAATCATGTATTTCCTTTTTTGAATCTTCGATGGCCTTTTCGAGTCTGCGGATTTCGCCCTCGACCTCCTCTATCCTTATAATATGGCGGGGAATGCGGTATCCTTCGCTTTCGAACATGAAGGCCTCACGGATAACCACCCCCGGAGAGACAGCGATCCCTTTTCTAATTTCCATAAATTCTTCTTCAAATTTGCTTTTAACTAACCCCTCCAGAGCATCCAGCGCCTCTGCTGCATCGGGTCCTTTTGCGATAATAATTATTTCTGTGCCGTTCTCCGCACCAAGGGTTAGAAGTTCAATAATGCTTTTGCCATCGACCTCTTTACTCTTTGTTCTAATACGGATTTCCGAAGTATATTTATTGGCAATTTCCGCAAATTTTGTGGCAGGCCGCGCGTGCATCCCGTTGGAATTTGAGATTTTTACTTTTCGCTCTAATAATGTGGAATTTTTAACGTGAATATCCATAGCGTGAATATTATGCTGAAAAACAGCTCTCTTTGAAAGTCTTTTATAATTTATGCGGTTTGCTCGTTTAAGTTACCGATAAACTGCTGATAGTAGGCAGGAGGTGAAATTTCCATTACCAATCGCCTTCTGCATCTTTTTAAGGCAGAAGAACCCGCACTTTACAATAGAAACTAAACCTGGATCCCATCGACCTCGTGCAATATTTCAATCATTCCCGTTTTGCCATTAGCTTCGCGCATAAATCGGCGGAAATCATTATCTCTTATAACGGTAGATATTCTTTCTAGTGCGGCAAGGTGTGACCCTGCAGAATCGTTTGGGGAAAGCAGGAGAAAGAAGAGATGGACAGGTTCACCATCCAGGGCATTAAAGTCAACGCCATGCGTTGACCGTGCAATCGTCCCCATAATTTTTTTTACGGAATCATGTTTTGTATGAGGAACAGCGACACCCTTCCCTATACCAGTACTCCCCAATTCCTCCCTTTTCATAAGAGATTTAATGATATTTTCAACATCCTTATCATTGATTTTTTCTGCATCCTTAAGGGAGCACACCATCTCCCGAATTACAGCCTCTTTTTCCGCGGCTTTGATTTCCGTAATAATAGCATCTTCCACGATAAAATCAGTTAATTTCATGCTATAAAACTCCTCCGATCAAATTGTTTTTCATTCTGTTTCCGGTATACCTTCCAAACCTTCCATGTCAGCAGTCGCAGGCTTTTTTCTGCGGACAATCCTGGATTGGATTTTACCCTTATGCTTTTTCAGCTGGGCCTCGATCTTATCCACCACGAGGTCAATTGCCCGATACATGTCAGAATTCGATACCTCTGCAACAAGTGTAGGTCCCCTTGAAACCGAAACAATCATTTCGACAATATGACCATTGTCCCCCCCAATATCCAAGGTAATCTGTATCTGAAGAATCCGTCTAAAAAATTTCTTTATTTTATCTGCTTTTTGCAGGGCATAATTTTTAATAGCTTCCGTTATGTTTAAATGCCTTGCAACGATTGTAATATTATCCAAGGGAGATTCCTTTCGTGAAAAAGGTGAAAGTCTCTTAATACACTCGAATAAATAATTTTACCCCTTAAAAAATTATCAGTCAAGGAAATTAAGATTGTATATTAATCATAATGCCTCGCCGTTGCCAGGATGAGCAAATGAACAGCCCCGGCACCTGCTTCTTTTAACTTTTTGGAACACTCAGATGCAGTTACTCCGGTGGTTAATACATCATCAACAAGCAGCACCTTTTTCCCCTTAAACGACTCAGGGTGGTTAACAAAAAATGCATTGTGGATATTTATCTGTCGTTGGTTTTTTGATAGTTGTGTCTGTGACGCTGTTTTTTTAATGCGGCAGAGATTGTTTATTGCTATAGGTTTTGAAAAATGTCTTTGAATTCCCTGTGACAAGAGCTCGGATTGGTTGAAACCCCGAAGCATTTTCTTTAACCAATGAAGAGGCACTGGTACAATGACATCAATATCCGGAATGGCCTCTTTCAATCTTTCATTGGTTATCAAGATATCGTTCAACAAACAGGCTAAAAATTTTTGCCGGGCGTATTTAAACTTATGGATCAATGTTTTCATAACGTCGTCGTAATAAGTAGCAGAGATAATGGTGTTAAAGGGGAGGTATTTCCCTTTGCATGCCGCGCAACCTTCTTTTACCCCGGACGTAATATGGGGTCCCAGGCTAGCTCCGCATCGAATACAACAAGAATGGTTGACGTAGGGGATTTCTCTTTTACAACTCTCACAAAGATAACGTTCGTACGAATCATTTAACTTGCGGTTACAATGCAAACAGGCTCGGGGATAAAAAAGGTCTAAGAAGGCATGGATGTATTCACTTATGGCCATCATGCATTCTCCCATTTGCCATATCAGAAGTCAGAAAATAATACCCTTGTGAGGACGAACGACCGCTTGCCTCTCTCTTATATACTACATTTGCATCATATCAAAAAACAATAATCCGACAGATCCAAAAATAACTATGGGCAACCACGCCGCCAATATGGGATGGATCATTCCTGTGTTGCCGAGGTTGGAACAGACAAATGACATTGCATAAAAAATGCCGCAGATCAGGACACACAGACCAACACGCAAAAATAAATTTCTGCTTAATCTTTCAAACCCGACAACGATGGGTATGCCAAGCAGGAGCAACACAAAGTGCGTAAGGGTATAGGCAATCCTGGAATGAAACAATACCCTGTTTCTCGGGTTATCAGGTTCGCTTTTACAGAGTTCCTTTAATTGCTCAAAATTTAACAGGCTGGGATCCAGCTTTATTTTGCCAAGATCCGCGGGTGTTATGGCGGACACAAATTCCATGCTGTCAATTTGTTGTATGGGCGCAACCCACTTTCCCCGTTCATCATAAACATGTTTTACGACTTTGGTAAGTAGCCATGTATTCTTTCCCAGCCATCTGCCTTCATCAGCACTGATGGTAAATTTCTTTCTTCTGTTTTCATATCGCGCAAGGACAAATACCGACTGCATGTTTTGTGTTTTGTTGTTATATTTCCAAATACGAATTAAGGCATTATTTTCCTTATCATCTAAAAGAATGTTTTTCTGGATATTATCACTAAACGAGTTTTGCCGTAAGGTTTCTAACTTTTCTGCAAATTTTGGTATAAGCCACTCCTGGTCGCCAAAAGAAGCAAAGGACATAAATACGGTAATGACGAAGATAGGGAGCAATACCCTGTAAAGTGAGATTCCGGCGACCTGCATAGCCAGGATCTCCCGGTTTTTCGAGAGCCGTACAAGGACAATACTTACCGCTATTAAAATGATGGCAGGAAAAAACTGAAAGACAATCACAGGAAAGAGATACGTATAGTAACGTGTTCCTGTGCCGAAGGCATCTCCTCCCATCTCCACAAATTCACCCAGTTTTTGAAGCAGGTCAATAACAATGTATATTCCTGAAATAATGAGGAGGCACATGAAGAATGTAGGAATAAAGGCCTTCAATATGTAATTGTCGAGTCTTGAGAACATGCTGTTATGTCGTAACCGGTAACGAAGCCCGGAGTTCTTTATATAATTGAAGAATGGTTTTTTTAAAAACGGGATGAACGACGTTGGGAGCAATTTCAACGAATGGTTCCAAAACAAACAACCGAGTGTGTATCAAGGGATGAGGTATTTTCAGTTGCCGGTCATCAACAGTTTTATCACCATAAAGCAGGATATCAATATCAATATTCCTGGGACCCCATTTTACCGAACGGACTCTGCCCATAAGTGCTTCGATGCGTTGAAACCGTTCGAGTAATTGATGGGGAGACATTACCGTCTCCACGATGAGAACGGCATTCAAAAACATCGGCTGGGATGGTCCGCCTACGGGTGCTGTTTCATAAAATCGCGAAAGTTTTAAAGGCTGTATACCCTTTGTAGTAATAATATGGTCGTAAGCGGAGAACAGATTCCGTGCCCTATCTCCCACATTTGAGCCCAGGCCAATAGAAACAGGTACCATAATTAATATTTCCTAAACCGTACAAAAATTCCTCGAACGCGCACAGCTCCCGCATTCAGGACATTCAGCAGTACGGCAATCAGGAGTAATTTCCTCAGAGAAGGATCTTTGCCTTTCCTGCATAAGGAATGGCTTTACAACACCACAGCTGATATGGTCCCAGGGGAAGACCTCATCGTCGTTTCTCTGGCGGTGGACATAAAAGGTCCAGTCAACCCCCGCCTTTTGAAATGCATCCATCCATCTTTGAAAATGGAAATGTTCTTCCCATGCGTCAAATTTGCATCCATCCTGCCATGCCTGATAAATAACCTTTCCCAACCTTCGGTCCCCACGGGCAAATATCCCTTCTAAAATGCTGCGTTCTGCACTGTGAAACTTGATATGAATGCATTTTCGCCGAACCCGATCAAATAATCGGTTTCTTACCTCTTTTATCCGCTGGAGGGTAACCATGGGGTGCCATTGGAAAGGGGTATGCGCCTTGGGTACAAAGGGCGCTATACTGATATTCACTTGTCCGAAAGAACCACTCATATTCTTTTTCAAGTCAGAGATGTTGTAGGCAAGTCTTGCAATGGCATCGATATCGTCGTCTGTTTCTGTAGGGAGTCCAACCATAAAATAGAGTTTCACCAAATTCCAGCCTTGTTTAAACGCTTCCTCGATACCCGCATAGAGGTCCTCGTCGGTGATATTTTTGTTAATAATCTTTCTCAGCGTTTGCGTTCCCGCCTCAGGTGCAAGGGTAAGTCCTGACTTGCGAACGGTATTGAGCAGAGAAGGCAAAAAGACAAGTTGTTCGTTTATCCGTAAGGACGGAAAAGAGATGTTTACATACCGCGGACGGAAAATATGGTTCATCCGGTCCATTAACTGTTTTAAGAACGGATAGTCACTAATAGAAAGGGATGCAAGGGATATTTCATTATGCCCGGTATTGGTATAGCAGCGTTCCGCAAGGTATAAAATGTTTTCTACGGTACGGGGCCGGGTAGGCCGTTTACTCATGCCAGCCTGACAAAACCTGCACCCCTGTGTACAGCCGCGCATAACCTCAATAGTGACACGGTCGTGAATAGTTTTTACATGCGGCACAATCGGCCTGGTTGGAAAATAGGTCTTGTTGAGATCCTTTACCGAGGCGGATCGTATGAGCGACGGAAGACCAGATACCCTTGGATGTATCGCTTTTACCGTATTATCCTGACGGTAAGAGACTTCATAGAAGGATGGTGCATAGGCATTCCTCAGGGTTTGAGCTATGGAAACAACCTTTTCTTTGCGGGGGAGTTTTCTCTGCTTCATGTCCTTAACTAATTCAATGAGTTGAGGCAGGCTTTCCTCCCCGTCCCCCACAAGAAATATATCGATAAAATCTGCTAATGGCTCAGGAGAAATGGCCGCAGGACCACCGGCAATGATAAGAGGGTCTGTTTCGTTGCGTTCAGATGCCATGACAGGAATCCCTGAGAGATCCAGCATATTCAGGACATTGGTATACGATAGTTCATATTGGAGAGAGAAACCTATTATGTCGAATTCTTTCAAAGGGGTATAAGTTTCAAGGGAAAAGAGAGGAATCTTCTGTTTTCTGAGAAGTGATTCCATGTCATCCAGGGGGGCAAATACCCTTTCACAAACAGTGTCCGTTCGTTCGTTGAGCAATCCGTAAAGAATCTGGATACCAAGATGAGACATACCTATACTATAGGTATCAGGAAATGCCAATGCGATTTTTATATCAATATCGTCATGGTTCTTAACAACTGAGTTCCATTCTCCACCGATATATTGCCCGGGCATTTCCACCATGGGTAGTATGTGTTCTGTTACGAACAATTTTAAGGCATTCATGTTTTAATAATAATATGAAATCTGATATTAAGCAAGCGTTGTTTCGTTTTGAAATTTACGGTGTAATCTGATCAGTCGCCTCAATGAATACATCCATCTGTTGCCCGGCAAAAATCGGCAGATCGTTGTGTTCAACGCTGTAAATGACCTGCAGCACACGCGTGTCAACACGCTCGGTGCTATCGCCGGTGAGCGACTTTTTGGGAATGACATACGGCTCAAAACGAACGAATTTCAGAGGTGTTTTTATTTCCCGGTTGCCGCGCAGAAAGGCCACTGCTGGAGTATCTGGTTGCACACGCCATGCATCGTTTTCATCCACATCAACGCGAACGTTCAGGGGTTCTATGTTGCCGAATATCATGAGTGGCGTTTGGGTGATGCCCGCCGGGGCAAATTCACCAACGTGAATTTTCGCTTGAAGGACTTCGCCATCTCGGGGTGCTCGTACGATAATCCGGTCAAGGTTGGTCTCCGTCTCTTTCACCTGCGCTTCAGCTGAAGCAACCTCTGCTTTGGCCCAGGCCAGTCTTGCTTCAGCAGTTTGTACCGCATAACGGCGTCTGTCCATTTCATCAGTGCTAATGACCTTTTTGTAAGACAAGATTTCAGCCTTGGCTAGTTGATCTTTCAAATCGTCCAGTTGCGCCCTTTCTACCCTAACCTGTGCCCTGGCTACCCTGAGCGCCGTTTGCCTCGTTGCCAGTTGTGCCTTCAGGTCGCGGTCATCAATCTTAAACAACGGATCACCGGCCTTGACCTTGCTGCCAACGGAGACGTAGATCTCAGAGACAACACCAGGAATGAGCGTACCGATTGCGATGTTTTCAGTATTCGCCTCCACAATACCGGCTCCGGCCACGGACGATCTGAAGGGAGGTGCGCTCGGATCCACAACAGGCTGAGACGGAGGAAGGGATTTGCTGCCTTTAACGACCGTTAGTACAGCGAACCCAATACCTAAAATGGACAGGACGGGTAGCAGGTATTTTCTAATAATAAACCTCCTTAGAATTTTTTATTATCTGGCGAATTACGATTCAAACTCTCTATACTAATAATGTAACCGTCATCCATTTTGGCAATGCGGTCTGCAAATTCAAAAATGCGTGCATCGTGGGTGACGACGATAAACGCACGATCAACGCCAACTGCAACCTCCCGTAACAGTTCCATGACCCTGTAGCCAGTCTCATGGTCAAGCGCACTGGTGGGTTCGTCACATACAATGAGTTTCGGGTTGTGTAACATTGCGCGTGCGATGGCGACTCGCTGCTGTTGTCCGCCTGAAAGTTCCGCGGGAAGTGAGTTTGTACGGTCACTGAGTCCGACGCGGCAGAGGATATCACGCGCCCTGTCTATTGCTTCGCGTCGTTTGACACCATTAATGATCAGCGGAACCGCAACATTCTCAGCAGCCGTCAGGGCAGGGATCAAATTGAACATCTGGAAAACAAACCCGATGTTTTGTCCACGATACAGCGTTTTCTCATTAGGTTTCATACGTTTGAAATCATGGCCAAACACCAGACATTCGCCGCCGTCCCGGTCTAAGACTCCGGCAATAACAGAAATCAACGTGGTTTTGCCACTGCCAGACGGGCCAACGAGCATCATCAGTTCTCCCGTACGTACTTCCAGATCCACGCCGCACAGGGCATGGACCTGGGTACTGCCACTTCCATACGTTTTGGTTACACCCCGGCAAAGTACCGCAATGTTATCTGTATTTGACATACTGAATAGATGCATTCTCTCTGATTTATTGTTACAAACAGGTTTTCATTTCCCATACTGGATATCCGGCTCAAGCTGCTTAAACGACTTGAACGGTTTGAACCATATTTTTTACCCCTAGCTCTTAAAGACAACCGCCGGTTCCAACCGTACCACCTTCCACATGCTAAGGGCGGCAGAGATAGCGCAAATTAACATAATGGCGATTGCGCTGAAGACTAAGAGTTGCCATGGCAGCCGGAAGGAAAGTTCCGTGCGACCGGACAGCGTTCCGAACACCGAGGCGGCACCAACTCCAAGTCCGTATCCGATGCCGCCGACCATTGTTGCCTGAAGCAAGATCATTCGCAGTAACATAAAATCCGAAGCGCCCATTGCCTTGAGCGTTCCGAAATAGCGCAGATTGTCAAGAGTAAAATTATAAAATGTCTGTCCGGCAATAGCAACACCCACGATGAAACCAAGTACTACCGTAGTCCCAAAATTGATAGGAATACCTGTGTATTTCGTGTAATAATTGATAGTAATCTTTTTAAATTCATCCTTCGTATAGGCAGCCAAACCCGTTACCCGGCGAATGCGCCGGCATAGTGTCAGGAGATCCTGGCCCGGCTTTGCTTTTGCCAGCACAAAAGACATCTGCTTGCGTTCACGCGGCGAAAAGGTAGTTGCCCGTGAGAATGTCGTGTAAACAACGGGCTGTGATTGAAATGTCCGTTGTACCTGGCAAATCCCGACAACAACGGCACGATGGTCGTTAAGCTCCATGGTGTCACCGATTTTCATGGGTTCGCGTTTTCCATCTGGCAGAACCCTGGCCAGCTTGCCTGTTGCACCAACGATATCTACAATTACACCATCACTTCGGCGGAGGTCAGCCATTTGCCCTTGTAACATCCTCGGCGGACCTCCAATTAATGTCTCGTCGTCAAGACCAATGACGTTGCATGTCTGAAAGGTTCCGTTCGGCAGCCTCGCCTTCAGCAACCCCTTGTACAAAGGCACCGCCCACGCAACCCCTTGTACGCTGCGAACGCGAAGCGATTCCGTTTCTTTCATTGGTTTGAGATCGTCAATGTACTGCACTTTCGGATCCATTACCCAGATGTCAGGAAGCGCCGTGTCCGTCAGGAAGCCAAACGTTCGCATCATCAGTCCTACGAAAATGGCTGACTGTTGGGTAATAAGCAGTGAGGCGAATGTCAGTCCGACAATGATGCCAAGGTACTTGGCGCGATTTCCAATAAGCATTTTTAATGCAACAAAATTCATTTTTTATTACCGTATTTCATGGAGATATTGAGAGGCAAGGTCAATCTTAGAACGCATTTTAATATTAAAGATAATAGAAAGTGCAATAAACGATGTAAGCATGGAAGAACCACCGTAACTGATAAAGGGAAGCGTAATTCCTACAATGGGGGCTATTCCCAAAGTCATGCAGATATTGATCACGATTTGAGTTGCAAACATGGTAACCAGTCCTATAACAATGAGTCGCCCGCAAGGCTCGCGCGTGCTTCTGGCAATACCAATACCGCACGTAAGGAAAACAATATAGAGAAACAGGACGAAACATGCCCGTAAAAATCCCCACTCTTCAGCAATAACGGCAAAAATAAAATCAGTATGTCGCTCTGGCAGGAATTTCATTTGGTTCTGCGTGCCATTTCCCCAGCCGGCTCCAAAGAAACCTCCGGAACCGATAGCGATGAGGGACTGGAGTCTGTGATAGCCTGCACCCCAATCATTGGTTTTCTCAGGCCAGAGAAAACCAATGATCCTCATTTTCTGATAAGACTTTAACAGAAACATCCAGAGTAAAGGTGAGACGGCTAGTCCGGTACCGATAAATATCAGGAGGTGATGAAGCCGGATGCCTGCAGTATAGAGAATAGAAAGTAAAATAGGAACCATGACCAGCGCCGTGCCCAAATCCGGCTGCTTTATAATGAGTGCCATAGGTATGAAGGTCAAAAGGAGGGAAATTCCGATATCAAATAGTCCGAGACCATATTTCTTGTACCGGAGAAATCTTGCAAGGGTGAGGACCAGGGTGATTTTCATAAACTCTGACGGTTGAATTGAAAAAGAACCGATGGAAAACCACCTCTGTGAACCTTTCACGGAACCCCCAAGGACTAGCAAGAGTAATAAAAGAGAAAGGAAGCATGCGTAGATAATATATGCGTAGTGGGCGAATGAGAGATAATCAAAATAAAGAAGGGTAAAGAAAAGGGTAAATCCCATCAGGACCCATACGAGCTGTTTGAATGCGAACTTCTCAGACGATGCGCTCCAGATGAAAAATATCCCCACGGTCAAAATGAGGCATATTATGGGGAACATGAACCAGTCAAAATTTTTTGGACTTATACTACGTATCATCTGTTACTCTTTAAATTAGGTTGGGTTTTAAAAGACAAAAACCCAACAACTTTCTTGTCATTCCGAACGAATATGAGGAATTTTGACATCGTAAGATTCCTCTTTGCAATGATGACAGGCAAGGATGCCTGTCCCACGAAAACAGCTTGAGTAGTCCAACGCACCATCCATACGTTGGATTGTTTTGGTGCGTAGGACGCACCTACTATGGCTGCTTGTTCCCAAACAGAGTTTGGGAACAAGCAAAGCACGACAAACAAAGTTTGTCCATGTCACCCTGTAACCCGCTTACATAAAATGAAAATTTCTATACAATAAGTAACAAAAATTCTTCCGATTTCTCCTTCGCAAAGAGGGAATTCACCCTGTGAGATGGTAAAATTTATCTAACATGGTAAAGGAGAAGTCTTCCACCGGTTATTTGTCATAAAGGTGGTGAAAATACGGAGAAAATCATTCAGCTTGAATGGGTTTTACAGAGAGGTTATACTTTCAGATTTACGATTTGTTCAATCTGAAATGCATTATTTCAATGCCCTTTTTAAAACCTTGCCGGTAGGACCGTGCGGTAACTCCTTGCGGAATTCAAAATATTTGGGTACTTTGTAATGTGGCAATCGCTGCATGCAGTAGTTTTTAATTTCTTCCTCGCTGCATGTCATATGCTCATGCAGCGCTATAAATGCCTTGGGCGTTTCACCGCGAACTTTGTCAGGTACCCCGACAACAGCTACTTCAAAAACCTTCTCATACCCGCTGATGACGTGCTCAATCTCATTAGGAGATACGTTTTCTCCGCTGATAATGATTAACTCCTTTTTCCTGCCCGTGATCCACAGGAATCCTTCCTCATCAAGTTTCCCGTAATCTCCGGTCTTCAGCCATCCATCCGTTGTAATGGTCTCCGCCGTCTCCCTGGGCATCTTGTAATACCCTTTCATCACATTTGGCCCCTTTACCCATATCTCGCCCTCTTTATTTACCGGCTGTTTCTGACCATTGTCGTCTACGATCTTCACCTCTAGGTTGTCCAGTGGAGGGCCAATGCTGCCTGGCTTGCACTTTTCAGGAAGGTTTACGGAAACGATTGCCGTGGCTTCAGTTAATCCGTAGCCCTCGGTCAACGGGACTGGAAATATTCTGTTGAATGCCTCCAGGACGTCTCCCGGCAGGAGTTCTCCTCCTGACGTACAGAGCTTTAATGTGCTCAGGTCATGATTGGTTGATTCAGCAGTTCGCAAAAGCACCCGGTACATGGATGGAATTGCAAACAAGGCCGTGACTTTGTATTTTTCAATCATTTCCATGACCTTTGGTCCTGAAAACCGCGGAAGGTAGACAATTGTAGCACCAACGCAGACTGGCAGGATCAATGTTGTGGTTAATGCGTAAGTATGAAACAATGGTAGAACGCCCAGCAATACGTCTTTCTCTGTAAAATGGAAGGCGTGTATGCACCCATTCAGGTTGCTCAGGAAATTCCTGTGTGTCAGCATCACCCCTTTCGGGCTGGCATTAGTACCCGAAGTATAGAGCAGAGCAGCCTGTTCATCTGTATCACCCTGCCTGATATTCCTTTCATCGAACAATGCAGGAGATTGTCCCTCTTCTCCGGCAAAGATCTGTTCTATCTGATTTCCCAGCAGTGGTGCAAATAAGTTGTCGGTGAAGACGGTATCTATACCTGCATCCTGGATTACATAGAGCAATTGCGCTGGAGAAAGGAGGTAATTTAATGGAACAGGGGTTTTCCCTGTCATGAGGATTCCATAGAATGTGGTTACAAATTCTTTCCCGTTGGGAAGGAGTATTCCTACATTTTCTCCGGTATTCTCCAATAAGAGTCGCGCCGCATGCCTCATAGTTTCCTTGCGGAGGTCATCATAAGTGTGAGCACCATTTTGGTCTATGATGGCAGTTTTCCGGGCGTATCTTTCACAAGTGTTTAAGAAAGTTTCAACTAGCGTCATCGATCCTGGATCTTTTTAAAGACTAATTCCTGCTATCATCGTATTCAAATTCAATAATCTTCCTTCCAAAGTATCTGCTGTCTATATCGTCTGCCTCCCCATTTTCCGGTTTGTCAATGAGGTCTTCAGCATCATATCTCGTCTGGATAGTTTTTTCGCCGCACTCCTTTTCCTCTTCTTCCTTGCAACTTACACACAAGGTGGCAAACGGAATAGCCTTCAGCCTCGCCTTTTTTATCATTTGACCGCATTGTTCACAAATTCCATAATGTCCCGCGCGAATCCGTGCCAGGGCATCTTCTATTTGTTTCAGTTCCCTTGCATCCTCTTCGGCAACGGTAATTTCCAATTCATCGGTTGAGGAACTGGATGCAATCTCTGCAATATCTGTCATCTTTCCGCCATTGGCATCCCGATATTTTTTGACCCGTTCCTCAAGTTCTCGTAATAATATATTCTTTCTGTTTAAAAGAACATTTTCCATCTGTTTCAATTCTTTCTTTTGCATGAAATCGCTGTAGCTCCCATTACAAAAAACTAAACGTCTAAATTTCTTACTTCTAATGCATGTTTCTCTATAAACTCTTTTCTCCGCTGAACGTCCTTTCCAGCAAGGGTGCTGAAGATCGCATCGGCTTTCGCCGCATCTTCCACTTTTACCTTTAATAGTGTTCTGGTGTTAATATTCATGGTAGTTTCCGCCAGTTCTTCCGCATTCATTTCACCCAGACCTTTGTAACGCTGTATCTCCAGCCCTTTTCTCCCGATCTCACGTATCTTTGATAAGACCTCTCCAAGGGAGTTGGCATATATTTCCGTATCCCCTGATGCCAATTTGTATTTTGGCTCTTCGCTGTTGCGTCCGTCAAAATACTCATCTATTGAAAAACCAAAGTTCTCTATTATCCGCATAGTCTTCTCTATTTCTCTGCTTTCATGATATTCAATGACTTCTATTTTTCCCTCTTCCTTTCTTTGCTTATTCTCGAGTACATCGTCCTCTTCCAATATCTCCAGTTCCCTTCCCTCTGCCTGCTGCTTCTCTTTTATAAATTCTTCCAGTTCTTCTTCCGAATAGATATAAAATATCTCTCCTTTATAGGTCACCTTATAGAATGGAAGATTTCCGCTTTTTTTATGTCGTAACCCTAAAAATCTGTCCAGGGATATTCCTTTCTTTCTTAACATTTTTGTATACTCTTCCATTTGTACTAATTGCTGTAATAACTTTCCCAGCTTTGAACTGTCCAGGCTTTCTTTTTCGCCACTGTTAACTTCCATAATAGTCCCTTCACCACCAAGTGATATAAGCTTCTTTTGCAACTCCCTGTCATCATAAATATATTCCTGTCTCTTGTTCTTTGTTACCTTGTACAGTGGCGGCTGCGCAATATAGACATGCCCTTTTTCTATAAGATCTATCATCTGGCGGAAGAAAAACGTCAGCAGGAGCGTTCTGATATGCGCCCCATCGATATCGGCATCCGTCATTATTATAACCTTACCATACCGCAGATTGCTCACATTAAACTCATCCATTCCTATGCCTGTTCCCAAGGCGGATATTAGTGTTCTGATCTCCTCATTGCTCAACATCTTGTCAATGCGCGCCTTCTCTACATTTAAAATCACGCCTTTTAACGGCAGGATTGCCTGAAATGTACGGTCTCTTCCCTGTTTTGCCGTTCCACCTGCGGAAATACCTTCTACGAGGAATAATTCAGACGTCTCGAAGTCTCTCGAAGAGCAATCCGCCAGCTTTCCGGGAAGATTTGTGCTTCCAAGCGCCCCTTTCCTCCTCGTTAAGTCCCTGGCTTTTCGCGCTGCTTCTCTCGCCCTGGCTGCATCTATCCCCTTATTGATGATAGCCTTCGCTGTCGCCGGTGTTTCCTCACAGTAAATTCCAAACTGCTCGTTTACCACGGTTTCTACGAGACCCTGAACGTCACGATTACCAAGTTTCGTCTTTGTCTGTCCTTCAAACTGAGGATCAGGCAGTTTTACGCTTATGACAGCCGTAAGTCCTTCCTTGTAATCGTCTCCTGTAGGTGCCTTTTCTTCGCTAAGGAGACCTTTATTCTTTGCGTAGTTGTTGAGAGTTCTCGTAAGAGCAGCTCTGAAACCGCTCAGATGAGTGCCCCCCTCCACAGTGTTGATATTATTTGCAAAGGTGTACACATTTTCACTATATCCATCATTATACTGCATAGCTACTTCAATAATAGTACCGTTGCTTTCCTTCTCAAAATATATTATATCTTTATGAATTACATCTTTCCCTTCATTAAGTTCTTTTACAAACGCCTTTATGCCACCTTCATACTTGAATGAATCACTCTTATCCGTCCTCTCGTCACTGAGCGTTATCTTTAACCCTTTATTCAGAAAAGCATATTCCCTCAGTCTTTTCGCTATTGTTTCATAACAAAACGTTGTATCTTCGAATATTTCAGGGTCAGGCTTGAAAACAACCCTGGTTCCTCTTTTCTTGGTAACGCCTCTTAACTCAACGGGCGACTTTACTTCACCTTTCTCATACCGTTGGAAGTACATATGCTCATCCCTTCTTACCTCTACCTCCATCCACTCGCTAAGGGCATTCACAACTGATACGCCGACCCCATGCAGACCGCCGGATACCTTATAGCTTTTATGTTCAAACTTACCTCCGGCATGTAACGTGGTCATAACCACCTCTAGCGCCGACTTATTCGTTTCTTTGTGCACGTCGACAGGAATACCCCTTCCATCGTCTATGACGGCCAAACTACCGTCTGCATTTATCTTTACACTGATATTTTCACAGAAACCTGCTACCGCCTCATCCACACTGTTACAGACCACCTCCTCTACCAGATGGTGCAACCCTTTTAGGGTAGTATCCCCTATGTACATTGCCGGCCTTTTTCTAACTGCCTCTATGCCGCCAAGCACCTTTATAGACGTTGCGTCATACGTATCTTTTCTTACTACTGAACTAGTCTCTTCTGCCTTCATTTATTATCCCTGCTTTAAAGCGAATGTCCTCTATACACTGCGTGCCGATGATCTCATTAATTCGGGCAATTATAGCATGTTTTTCAAAATTAGTCAAATGGTGAATAAGCGCAGTAGATTCTACGTTCACATATAACACTCTATTTTTTAACCCTGTTATAAATGAGCACTTACAAACTTCATCACCTACGATACGTTGCCATGCTTCCCTGACCTGGTTATAAGTTCTGTCGGTAACACTTCTTTTTGGAAACACGTCTTTCAGTATCTGACCGATTCTGACAGTCTTGTTCCTGTTATAAAAATATCTTTCTGGTAGTTCTTCCATAGTACAGTGTCACGACTCCTTTAATTATGGTAAAATGGTCCTATAGTTAATAACTAATAATCACTTAACCTTCCAACCATCTGGCTATCCAACCAAAGTTATATCTCTTTTCTATTTTGCAGTGGTCATTTCGGCTCAATAGGCATAATAACATCCATCTGTTCGTAACCTGTTTTAAATACAGCAGCCCCTTCACCGTCGTTAAACATCATAACAATTGTACCACCATCGGAAACCTTCAGTACATCCGTGACGTAATCTGGATTGAAATGTATCACAAAATCAGGACCTTCATAACTGGCAGCAATCTCCAACTCGGCCTCCCCAACATCCGCAGCCCTCGAAGTAAGTGTTAGCTTTCCACTGGTTATGGTAAATTTCACAACCCGGCATCCCTCGCTCGTCATAAAAGAGGCCATTCTCACCCCAGACAACAAGTCATCTTTATTTACCTCCACCACCCTCTCATTTTTCTCTGGTATAATATCTTCATATTTCGGATACTGACCTTCTATGAGTTGTGATACAACCCCACCTCTTTCACCAATAAAGCATATTCGTGACTCACCCATTCCAACTTTTAGAACACCCTTACATTCGGACACAAACCTTTGCATGAACAACAGGCACTTTACTGAAACTACACCATCCATCACTACACCAGCCGGATTATGTACTTTACGCTTTATACAGGACATTCTATTTCCGTCCGCCGCCACCATAATAATATCATCCCCAAAAATCCTCACAAAGACACCGCTTAACACGCTCCTTGTTTTCACAGTCGATACCGAATGAACCACTTTCCCTATCATATCACCAATAATCGCTCCGTCTACTTCAACAAACTCATTTGTCTCAGTCACAGTTACATCCGGAAACTGAACGGAATCTTCCCCTGCAATCTTAAAATGCCCACCCCTGGACTTTAACATACAACTGCTATCCTCTACAGACATTATTACTTCATCATGTTTTGCCCATTCCCTCAGAATATTATTAACGCGAATCGCTGGTAAAACAATACTACCATCCCCAACACATTCCTTTGCCGGCACAAAACATTTAACCAAAACCTCCAGGTCAGTTGCCGTTAGCTTTATACAAGTATTCCCAACCTCAACTTTAACTCCCCTCAGTACATTCTTTATCGTCGAAGATGGCACTATGCCAGTCACCAAATTAAAACTGTTGTATAAATCTTTTCCTGAAAAAATTATATTCATCTTCTGTTCCTATATCTTTATATATATTTTTATAAAATAAACATCGTAGAACTATTATACGATGAATAAAACTTAGCTAAGTACCATAAACACTTGTAAAACAATAAGATAAATTACTTAAGAACCTGTAGAAAACCTGTAGAAAACCTGGTGTACAAGTATCCTTTGTTAGGGAGTCAGGTTCCATCAATACCCAATCCCCGGCCCCGGATCTCAATAAATTGTTGCACACTTTCTACATACTATAAACCTCATATAAACCTCACCTCTGTAATTCATTTTCCAACTTCTGTAAAACAAAAAGGAGATTTTTATCTTTCTTCAACATTTGTTTTATCTTTTCATCAGCATGAATCACGGTTGAATGGTCCCTTCCGCCAATATAACCTCCGACTTCCACAAGTGACATATTCGTCAGCTTTCTTGAAAGATACATTACTATCTGTCTTGGTAACGCCAGGCTTCTCGTTCTTCGTTTTGATTGAAGTTGCGATACGGTTACATGGAACCTTTTGGAAACCGCCTCAATGATAGCCTCAATGCTAATCGTCTTTTTATTTCCCGAAAGATACTGAATCACCTTTTTGGCAAGGTCCAGAGTAATACTGTTTTTCGTTATCTTTTCCTCCCTGTTTAACCGCGCAATGGCCCCCTCGAGTTCTCTGATATTGCCGGGGAGATTTTCTGCCAGATATGATGCAACCTCGTGGGATAAATTAATACCCCATAGCGATGCCTTTCTTTCGACAATTGCAATGCGGGTTTCTATGGTCGCACTATCTATGCCACAGAGGAGCCCCCATTTAAAACGAGAGACAAGTCGATCTTCCAGGGTATCTATAGATTCCGGGGGGCAATCACTGGTGATAACAATTTGTTTCTTTGCATTATAAAGGGTATTAAAAGTATGAAAAAATTCTTCTCTGCTTCCTTGAGAATTCTCAAAGAGCTGTATATCATCTATAAGGAGTGCATCGGCGTTTCTGTATAACTCCCTGAACGAATCCCAGCTATTTGATCGTATGGTGGAGATATAATGGTTTACAAATCGTTCGCAGGACAGAAAGAGCGTTTTCATAGCATATTTGGAAGTCAGCAAGTTGTTTATGGCATGAAGAAGATGCGTCTTTCCCAAACCCGAAGCGCCATGAATAAACAAGGGGTTATACGCATGTCCGGGAGACTCTGAAACTGCAACTGCTGCAGCATGTGCCAGCCTGTTACATGGTCCAACAACAAAATTCTCAAAACTGTAATACTTATTTAATGGTATCGAGTAACAATCATCAGATATGCCTGTGGTAACAGGTGCAGAACCATCCGCAGAAAAGGAAAGAACCGGCGGCTGCTCAAAAACTTCATCTTCTGTGGAAATAATTACTTCCCGTGAAGAATTTAATACCTTGTAAACGGCGCTTGAAAAAAGGTCGCTGTAATTACCATGAAGCCAATCCCTGATAAAATTGTTCGGAGCAACAAAGGTAATACTATTGTCTGTAATAGAAAATACCCTGAGACAGGAAAACCATATGTCAAACTGTTGTGCAGTAACAACCTTTTTTATTACAGATAATATCCCCCTTAATATAAAGTTCCTTTCAATTTCAGAGACGGTTGCTTTTTGTACTAAGGCGTCTAGCATTGTACAAAATTATACAATGTTGTTCATAAAATATTTTATATACGATTTTCAAAAACTTTGGAGAATGATATCAAGAACAAATAGACAAGTCAAACCATTAATATTTATGAAAGACCATTGTTAATGAAATTTCACTTAACCCGTTAGAGTGGAAATTTTTAATTTTTTTGTTGACTGTGATATCTCTGCATGATATATTTCCGTGACCAACTATAGCCAATGCCATTTATTAACAAGAGTTTTAATTTAAATATCATAGGGCATTATTTAAAGAAAGGAGGTATTTATAGGGAAAACAAATCTTGATTCTCCTGCAGAAGCAGCTACCGTCAGGGTAGGGTGCGTCCCACGCACCAATCCTTCTTGTAGTAAATAGCGGCCTTTGCAGTAAATCAACGCTTGGTTTTTCCCATCTCTTGTTCTGTCATTTTCCATGAAAAGGAGGTGATAGAGAGGTGAATAGGGGTCGAAGTTGATTGGGAGATTTTAAGGTATTTGTTGTATTATTTTTGATATTTAAAGAATAGAAAAGATTTTACAAAGATTTTGACGTGTTTCTGGCTTAGGTCTTGATGGTCTTAATAGAAAAAGGAGATGTGACAGATATGAAAAGACCGAAAATATTAGGTAGCAAAAAGAAAAGTTGGTTTAGTATGGCCAGCATATTTCTGCTGGTATTTGCCTTTGCCCTGAGCGTTGCTTCAAACTCAATGGCGGCAACAGGTAGCTTCGACAGGGATAATTATTTACCGTCCCTTAGTGATACGAATGATTTTGATCGCGCATGGATTTCTGTAACCGACTCTTCAGGAAACGTAAGTAGCAGTCAGGATACAATAACGGTTACAATAAAAGCCAACTCAAATTCTGCTTCTTTTGTGTTAAAAGAAACAGGAGGTACAACAACAGTATTTACCACAACCGGGTCAACACAGCCCACAATTTATCCAGTCGGAACGACTTCGGGATATGTGGAAGACTTTAATTCCGGCAGTCACAACTACCCGGGTTTAGGTACAAGTGTAACCGGACTTAATTTAAAGGAGCTTACTGCCAATACCGGAGGCGACGCAAGGGACGGAACAAGTGGTAATCTTACCGTAGAAACTGGTACAACATTGGAGTTGCTTTACGGAGGAACCACCCTGGACACATCGGTTGTCAAGACCAACAGTGGGTCTTTTACCTTCTCGCCAAGTTCAGTTACTGCAGTTACGACAGATTCTCTTTCTAGCCCGAACCTTATCATCAGCATTACTGATCCAGACGAAAACCTGAATCCTGTCGCAAGGGATGTAATTGGATTTGCTGATAATTCAGCTTTATTGTCAGGTCCTCCAGGAACGGGTTCGTCAAGGGTACAGATTGAGGCCATTGATCAGACGACAGGTTCAACGTTATCGCTGAGCGGCACATCCGTTGTTGCAAGGAACATTATGCTTGTTGAGACCGGAAATAACACCGGTGAGTTTGTCGCCAGTGGTAAGGTGTTTGGTTCATCCACTGCAGCGGTTAATGGTAATGTAACCGTTGGCTCTAGTGTTTATAGTGGAAGTGATATAACACTGGGTTCATCAACAACTGGCGTTGCATTTTGCACATTTAAAATAATTGAAACAAATGCAGCGAGTGGTAGAATCGGGCTGTACGAGGCGAGCACTGCAGGTACTACCACTGGCAATAGTCCAGTAACCGTGCTTGGGTTTACTACAGGAAGCAATTTTTCTTCAAAGGGAACGGATACTTTTGGTATTGCTGGGGTAACGTCTGGAATTACAACGACTAGGGTTGTTGCATATGGTACTAGAACAGGATCGACTAATACCCTTTCTAGCGCTTTTGGTGATCCGGCGTCTTCAAGCAATCTAGCATCAAGTTCATCGGGACTTATTAAATTAGTTGAGGGTTCTAACTATTGTCTTGTTAGTATCGGGACAATAACGACCTCATCGACGATCAACCCTTTAGGAACTGGCAGCACATATGAAACAGGTAATAATGGTTCCACAACTGTTTCTCTTGACAGCTTCCAGTTAGCAGGCCCCCGAAGTGGTGATACCCTAAAGGTATCCTATCTGGATGAGTTGAATGGTGGTGGTGTATCTGGTACTGTTACCGGAACATTGGTATATGGTGTTTCCGGTGTAACAGGTACCCTGGCACAAGATAATGCTGCCCCTGATATTAACGATTTGGTAACTGTTACTGTAGTTGACGGCAACCTCAATACAAGTTCCTCGACAAAGGAAAGCATTGCTTCTGGCAGCAGTCAGTGGGGTGGTACTACCACAAACAGGAGGGGCGATCGTCTGACGGTAGCTGCGTACTCTTCATCCGGTAATAATCACAACGTAGGGTTGTCCCATCCGGACGGTTTTGCCGTTGGCACCAAAACAGCAATTAGAATATCCAACACGGATAATAGCCTCGTGTGGATGGTGCCACAAGGTTTGACTTCTAATGTAAGCGGTAGTGGTGCCAATTCTTTAGGAGCTACAACATTTAGCTTAGGGACTGAATCGGTAAGTACTATACCTCTGGTACGAGGTACTTCTTCAACCGCTGACAGCTTCCTGACGTCCGCTACGACTTCTTCTTTTGTAGCAAGACTCGATGGATTAGATAACACTTTAGAAATTTCACCTGACGGTATAAGGTGGGTTTCTGTTCCTATTGTTGAAACTGGCGCTAACTCGGCTACTTTTGTTGGTACCATTGGTTTCGATGATACCAGAGTTCGCTTAACTACAAACACTTCGACGTCTGTTACCTCACTTATCTCCGATTTCACAGGAACCTCTACCCTTGTCTTCCAAGACGGAAATTTAACTGGGACTGGTCTCCAAAGCTTTATTGGAACAGGTTCTGTAGTACGGATATTTGATGGTACGACGCAGGAATTTTCCGAGGTTTGTAGCCCGGGTGTTACTACATTATCTGTAACAAAACTTTCCAATTCTACAGCCTTCGATCCTGATAATACATGGGTGCAGGTAATTGGAAATGACATGCAGACAGAGAGGGTTGATACATCAACTGTTAGCGGAACATCTCTTTTCCGTATTGGTGGTTTTTGTGGCGCAACCTTCCGTATCCGTTATAACGACGCAATCGGAGCAGGTAACGTTTATATGGGCGGTCCCACCCTTGCTATTACCACATCGGATATGGGATTCACGTCATATTCAGGTTCCCTGTCTACAGACATTGTAGGAAGCACTGGGCCTGATACATTTGTCGTTGTAACGCTGGTTGATCAGGACCTTAACACATCTACCGGAAGTAAGCAGACCACCTTTGAGGCAGATAGTGCAACCGGTAGGCAGATATTCTTCAATGAAGATGGTTTAGGATTGCCATCCGGATCATCCACAGGTAATGTGTCAAGGAACTTCGTAAATGGTGGTACGGCAAAGATCATTTATGCGAGTACACTTAGTTCAATCAGAAGCACTTCTGTCGATCTGAGCAGTGGTGGAAATACTATTGATTTTCCGCTGGTAGAAACTGCCAACGATTCAGGTACCTTTAAGGGTTCATTCCAACTCTCAAGCGGTACTTCATCATCGAACAGCTCTGATCTGTTAAAAGTTTCCAATGGTGATTCGGTAAGAGTTTTCTACATCGATTCACCGGATGGATCTTGTGACAGCACGGATGTTGCAACAGATCCTATCTCCATCGTAACGTCGCTGGGCACAATCAACTTAAGCAAAGATATTGCTTACCTGTCCGGTGACACGGTTGTTGCAACGGTTGTAGATGTTGACAGAAATACGAGCCTGACTGCAGCTGACACGCTGACTACCGCCCTAAAAGTAACGGGTTCAAATTACGATATTGGTGGTGACTTAACAATGGACCTTGTTGAAAATGGGGTGAATACCGGTACGTTCCTTGCCACAATCACAACCGGAACGACGACCTCCGGTGGTGGATCAGGTGCAAATAGCGGTACAGTTAAAACAGTACAGGATGGAGTTGCAAATGTTATCTATACCGACACAAGTCCTCAGTCGTCTTCAGCAGTCTCGCTGCTTAGTTTCAGCGCTTCTGATGCTACATTGGAGTTTACTGAAGATAGTTACGGTATTAATGCGTTTGCTATAATAAATTTAACAGACCAAGAGAGAAATGCGATTCATACTTCTGCGCAAACGTTGTTGAATGATGTATTCATACGTACATCTCTTGTTAATAGCACGAAGGTGAGGATGGTTGAGACGGGTGAAGATACGGGTATCTTCTCTGGTTCAATTCAGGTTGTCTCCAGCGGTGGTACCACGGAATTCAGTCAGATACAGGCTGCTGTTGGTGATACTTTGACGATATCCTATATTGATGAAGTTAATACAACGGGATCGTCAAGGACGGTAACGGATACGGCTTCAGTAACTGAGGCAGTGCCAACCCCGACACCAACAGTTTCACCGACACCAACAGTAACACCGACAACTGGTTCTATTTCTGGTCAGGTAACAGATGCAGGAACAGGTGCGGGTATAGAAGGTGCTAACGTTGCGTACGGCACGTCACCGCAGAACATCATTGCCAGCACCCAAACGGATGCCAATGGTAACTATAGTTTTGCGGGTGTGGTGCCTGGAACCTATGCGGTAGTTGTGCAGGCAGCAGGTTATCAGGTAGTCGCTCCTCAAGTTGTTACCGTAGATGCTGGAGAAGAAGAAGTTGTTAACTTCTCTTTGACTGCGATTGTTCCGGTAACGCCAACACCAACAGTTACACCAACACCTACGCCATGTGAAGGTAGAATTTTGGGCCAAGTAACGGACTCTGATACGGGTGCTGGAATCAACGGTGCTACTGTAACTCTCGATACAGGTGAAACAACCACGACTGCTACAGTTGGTGGTCAAGATGGTGCTTATGTATTCAATAATGTGGCTTGTGGAGATCGAACGATAACTGTTGAAGCGACAGGATATGTTACGGGCACAAAGACCGTCACTGTAACTGATGGAGGCACCGCTGATGGAAGAATAGCATTAATTCTTCGTCCTTGCGAGGCGCCAGCAAATCTGGATGCTGAACCGGAACCATTAAGACTGACAAGAGAGACAAGTGCTGACGAAACGGTAACGGTAACATGCGAGGATGGTACCCCTGTTCCTGGTGTAACAGTAACGGCAGAGGTGAGGACGGGTAAGAAGCGTGTATCGGTTTCTCCGTTGAGCGCTGTTACAGATGCTAACGGTCAGGCAACATTTACCATCACATCCACAAGAAGGACCGGTAACGCAAAGGTCAGATTTGAGGCGGATGGTTTAAGAGACACAGTGACCGTAAGAGTAAGAAGGAAATAAGAGAAGTGGCCCTGTAGAAGAATGCAGGGACATGAGTAGTTTCCACGGGGGCGAACATAAGTTCGCCCCCGTGTTTTTTATGCACATTGTAGTGGCAAGGCGCGCCTTGCCATTATTGTTTTAAAAGCCGTCGATGGCCTAATTCACTTTTCATTTAAACTTCTAACGCGTTCGGGTTGAGAATTTCAAACAGAAATTTCCTCCCCCTTAATCCCCCTCACTGAGGGGGACAACCAATTGTCCCCCGCTGGCGGGGGTGAAGGGGGTGGACTCCTGTCAGGAAAATTTGTATTTATAAGTCGCAGAAGGCCTAATTGTATACATAATTTCATTTATTGTAACACTTTAGTTATTTGAAAAACTATCAAGGCAAAGCCTTGTGCTGATTTCGCCCCGGAGGGGCAAATTGCTCATAGGCAGGCAATTTATTGCCTGTGTTAAGAGAAAGATAAAAATAAGCCCTGTAGGGGCGAATGAAGATTATGGATACAAAATCGTCTCAATCGTCCCTACGGGACTGTATTTCTCTTTGATAAAAATACAGGCAATAAATTGCCTGCCTATTGCCTCATGTCCCTATAGGGACTTAAAAAGCACAACGCATCCTTCAAAAAACTAAACTGTTTCCATTTATTTACTAAAGAAGGGGTGCCATGTAAAAAGGCGTGGCGCCCCTTTCTTTTTTACATTGCTGAAAATACAAACAAACAAATAAATGAGTTGGGTTTTAAAAGACAAAACCCAACGACTTTCTTTTCATTCCGAACGAATATGAGGAATTTTAACATCGTAAGATTTCTCTTTGCAATAATGGCAGGCAAGGATGCCTATCCCACGAGAACAGCCAGTGTAGGGTGCGTCCTACGCACCATCCATACGATGGATTGTTTTGGTGCGTAGGACGCACCCTACACTGGCTTTGGCAGCGACTTTTTAGATACACTGCAAATGCCGGTTAAAAACAACCCCTTCACCCCCTAGTTTATTAAGGTGGGTTTCCTCAGGTCCCCTTAGAAAAGGGGGACTTCGTCGTGAGCTAGGTCGAACGATTCAGGGAGTTGTCTGGTATGCTATGATACAAACTTTGAAATTCCTGAGTAATAAAGCAGTTTCGTATTCCTTCCCCCATGCATATAAAGACAAGGCATGCTTCTACTTTTTCGGCTGCTTCTTAAGTGATTGTAAACTATCATAAAATGTAGTAAAATGTAATATATTCATTGTATAGGATTTCATTTTACATATGCAGAGCGAATAAATTGATTTTTCAGTTGTTACTTTTATTGCAGGAAATCAGTTCCATTGCGAAGTAATAAAGGTTTTACGCTTATTGAGTTAATTGTTGTTTTGGCGATTATGGGTATTATTGCCGGCGTGGCCATACCGAGATACGCAGGTTCTTTTGACACGGTTAATTTTCGGAAGGCGATGTCAGAACTTGTATACTTTCTCAGGGAGGCACGTATTAAGGCCATGTCGACTGCTCAAGCGGCAAAAGTAACCATGGATCTTCATAGAGGTTTTTGCTGGAATGACGATAAAACGATACTCAGATTACCCGCTAACATAGAGGTGTTTACTGACAAGACAGAGGCGAGGGACGACCAGATAAAGACATTTACGTTTTATCCAAACGGGACTGCATTGGCAGAAAAAATCGGGTTTGTCTGTGGGAACATGGCGGCTGTATTGCATGTAGAGCCCCTGGGTGGTTTGGCCTATTATAAAATCGGCGAAGTGATGGAACAAGTCGTTCGGTATGAAAGAAATGGAGGAGAACCGGGTGACGGGGAAATGGAAAAAGATGTTGATAAATGGTTAAATTCTGATACATTAGCGAAGAACGCGCTTGCGGGTGGAGTGTATATAAACGTTGATGAAGATGATGAGGATTACGAAGAGGATGATGACGAAACAGAATTTTTTGATGATGAAGAAGAAGGTGACGAAGATTATGAATAAAACTAACCCTGTCAGGGTTTTAAACCCTGACAGGGTTGACTCACAAATTTCGTGCTTCGATTTTTGTCTTTTTCCGACTCGTTCGGGTCAGGTAATTAAGTTTTTATTTTAAGATTTTCCATCCGTGGAGAAGACACAACCCCCTTTATCCCCCTTTCTTAAGGGACTAATGAACTTGTATAGAATTTTCATTGCACAATACCGTGTAACCTTTTATTAAATTATATGGAGTAATTGAAAATGGGAAATAGGTTAAAGTTGAAATTATTGAGGCAAGGTGGTTTTACCTTGCTGGAACTGTTAATTGTTATGATTATTATTGGGTTGCTTGCCGCATTGATAGGCCCCAAGATGATCGGTCGTGTTGGTGAATCCCGGCAAACCGTTGCCAAGCAGCAAATAGAAGGGTTTTCAAGCGCCCTGGAGATGTATAAACTCGATACGACAAAATATCCCACACAGGAGCAGGGATTGGAGGCGTTAGTAGCGGAACCACAAGGGGCTGTTAACTGGAAGGGCCCGTATTTAAAGAAGAAGATTATCCCCAAAGACCCGTGGGGGAATAACTATGTTTATCTCTATCCGGGTGAGCATGGAGATTACGACATCGTCTCATACGGCGCGGATGGTAATGCCGGAGGAGACGGTGAGGATAAGGATGTGATAAGTTGGGAGTAAGGGGATGTTAGATATGTGGGCTGATGGAACAATATTCACTCTCCGTGTGTGATGTAACTCGGGGAGGGACTGAATTAAAATTTTAGATTTACGATTTCAGATTTGCGATTATTTCAATCTCAAATCGTAATTCGTAAATCGTAAATTTCTTAAGCGTTGAATTATGAATCAAGCAACGATTAACAATATTGGAGACGTGTTGCTCGATATTGGCAAGGTGACTCGCGCTGATTTGGACCGTGCCATCGAGGTGCAAAGGCAAACAGGACAAAAGCTGGGGCGTATCCTGATTGATCTGGGGACTGTTTCAGAGGAAGACCTCCGGCTTGCCTATAGTAAATTACTGCAGATACCAGTCTGGGAAAAGAAAAAGGATGACCGGTATCCACTGGTGGAAAATATGCCTAAGGTATTCCTGATGACGAACCGCGTGCTCCCGCTCAGTTTGAACGATGGGACGCTGGACATTGCCCTTGCAGACCCGCAGGATTCGTTGCTGGCGGAGACTGTCGCTTTAGCTACGAATAAACAAGTAAGGATTTTTGCTGGCTGTGAAAAAGATATTCTGGCCTCTCTTGAAACTATTTACGAAGGCGAAGTTAAAGAGGAAGATACGGCGACATCCAGTATTGAAGTAATGGAAGATGTGGAGCACTTGCGGGACATGGCGTCTGAAGCTCCCGTTATACGCCTGGTGAATAGTACGTTAACAAAGGCGATCGAAATAGGGGCAAGCGATGTGCACCTGGAGGTTTTTGAGAGGAATGCGCGGTTGCGGTATCGTGTGGATGGGGTTTTGCGGGAACTTTTGCCTCCTCCCCGTGAGCTTTATAATGGCATTATTTCCCGTATCAAGATTATGGCAAAGTTGAATATTGCAGAGAAACGGCTGCCACAGGATGGCCGGATCAAGATGAAGGTGGCAGGCAAGGAGGTAGATTTGAGGGTCTCGATTATTCCCATGAGCCATGGTGAGGGTGTGGTGATGAGGATTCTGGATCGGACTGCGGTTACGCTCGATTTGGAAAAACTGGGATTCGGCCAGGAATTTTTAGTTAAGTTCCGGCGCATGGTGAATAAACCTGAGGGTATATTGCTTGTAACAGGGCCCACGGGAAGCGGAAAAACGACCACGCTGTACGCAGTGCTGAAGGAGCTCGTTTCACCGGAGATAAAGATCGTAACCGTAGAAGACCCTGTGGAATATAGTATGGATGGAGTAAATCAAATCCAGGTGAATCCTCAGATAGATTTGACCTTTGCTTCCGGACTGCGTTCCATTTTACGGCACGACCCCGACATTATTCTTATTGGTGAAATCAGAGACCGGGAAACAGCGTCAATTGCTATACAGGCTGCCTTAACCGGGCACCTTGTTTTGTCGACGCTCCACACAAACGACTCGGCGTCCGCATTTACCAGATTAATGGATATGGGGATGGAGGACTATCTGATCTCTTCGTGTATCATTGGCGTCCTTGCCCAGCGTCTGGTGCGAAAGATGTGCGGAAAGTGTCGTGAACCCTATTTGCCCGGAGAGGATATACGCAAGACGGTAGGATTGAAAGAGGGGGAATACTTATATAAACCCAGGGGCTGTGATGAGTGTAATAATGCTGGATTTAAAGGCCGAAAGTGTATTGCCGAGTTTTTATGCGTGGACGATGCCATACGGCGGCTTGTCCTTGCCCATAAAGATTCCAGTGAGATCATGAAAGAGGCTCAAAAGAGGGGGACAAAGAGCTTGTGGGAAGATGGACTTGAAACAGTTCGCAGGGGTGAAACAACACTGGAAGAATTATTACGGGTATCATCGGACTTATAACTTCTCCTCTTTCCCCTCTTTGTCATTCTGAACGAAGTGAAGAATCTTTTTCATCTGCTGGATAAACCCCATGAAGCACCCCTTCGAAAGTATTTGAAAGTCCTTATCATAAATTTAATGCCTTCGGCGACTTTGTTGGTTCAATCGTCCTCGATTGAACCGAAACATTTGGTATAGTCCCGTCTCACAACAAATACTTCACCCCTGCACTTTTTATTAAATTAATCATCATTTGTGCCGATAATTATGAATGTTAAAACATAATTGTGAAAATGGCTATTGATAGTGGCGAATCTAAGGAAGGAGTAATTATGAATAATAAATTTCTGGAATCTATTGGCGTTAATGGAATAGATTTGAAAAAATATCCGGTGGAACACCTCCCTCGCATACTCCACCTCAGCATGATTATCAAAAATACGTGCTTCTGGACCAGAGATGCCGTTGTGCCTTACCGTTTGTTATCAACAGATGAACAAACAAAGATCCTGGAAGAATACGTACAGTACATCATAGCCTTTCAATGTAAAGAAGTTTAGTAAATCTCCCTACTCACCGGATTTTGCAGTTTGACCCCGTAGAAAGCTTTTGGTATCCTCCCCCGTACTATTCTGCCTTCTGCCTTATGCATTAAATAAGGCAGAATAATTTTTAAACCCCCTTAATTATTAGTTTGACACACCTGACAGGTTAATGCTAAATTAAATGATTAACATTACACCTTATTATCAGAACAATGTATTACCTGAATTTATGCATAGAAATTTCAGGGTTGGAGAGCGAAGAAACTCTTCGCTCTCCATTAAATGTTAAGGAAATTCAAACCAACTGTAGTGGCAAGGCGCGCCTTGCCACTACAGTGGTGTCAAAAATTGCCGAAGGCCTGATTTATTAAAAAAGGATATTTATGGATATTAACATCAAAATTGGAACTGTTGAAAAAGAACCCGCAGAGGTGATAGTTTTTTATTTATACGAAGAGGTCAAAACCCTGAGTGAATCGCTTGCCCGTTGTAATAAGGTATTGGATAATATTGTTTCTGAATTAATAAAAGAAAAAGGATTTATTGCCAAACTGAATAAGACAATTATCCTGCCTACGTATGGAAAGATTCCGGCAAGACGCATCATGCTGGTGGGCCTGGGAAAGAAAAAGGACGTAACACTTGACAAAATAAGACAGGCGGGAGGTACTGCTGCCAGTACGATACGTGACATGGGTATCGGTGAGGGTACTAGCGTGATGGACCCAATTGATATTCCTTTGCCATTAAGTGAATGGTATCAGGCTTATAGTGAAGGCGCCCTGCTCGCCCTTTACCGGTACCAAAAATATAAAACTGTTCCACCCGAAGAGCTGCGGGAACTCAAGGCGCTTACGCTTCTTTTATCCGGCAAAGAGGAGTTGAGGCCTGCCCGGGAGGCTGTTCAGTACGCGCAAATTATTGCGGATGCCGTCTGTTTTACCCGTGACCTTATCAACACTCCGTCTCAGGATAAGACCCCTGTTGTTTTGGCTGATACTGCTAAGAAATTGAGCAGGGAATCTGGTATCCGGTGTAAGATATTATCCCTGCCGGAACTAAAAAAACTCGGGATGGGGGGGTTACTGGGTGTTGCACAGGGAAGCGCCCAGCCCCCGAAATTTATCATACTTGAATACAATGCACATGCTAAAAACCAGGATACGGTTGTATTTGTTGGAAAGGGAATTACCTTTGACTCAGGCGGAATTTGTCTGAAACAGGCCAAGGACATGGATCTCATGAAGAGTGATATGTCCGGAGGAGCTGCTGTGATGGGAGCCATGAAGGCGATATCCGGAATGAAATTCCCGCTGCATGTTGTTGGTCTCATACCGTGCGCCGAAAATATGCCCAGTGGTTCGGCGATCAAACCCGGCGATATTATTAAGTTTTATTCCGGTAAGACCGCCGAGGTCGCAAATACAGACGCAGAAGGGCGTTTAATTTTGGCGGACGCCCTGGCGTATGCGGAGAAATATAAACCCGGCGCCGTAATTGATCTTGCGACGCTGACAGGGTCTTGTGTGGTAGCCTTAGGGACTGTCGTTACGGGGATGTTGGGAAACAACGAGGAGTTGAAAAGAAGGGTTAAAATTGCCGGTGAAAAATCGTGGGAAAGGGTCTGGGAGCTTCCACTCTGGGAAGAATATCAGGAACAAATCAAGAGTGATATTGCTGATATAAAAAATGTAGGGGGGCCGTATGCGGGGGCCATAACAGCCGCCTGTTTTTTAAGCAAGTTTACTGAAAAATATCCCTGGGTGCACCTGGATATTGCAGGCACTTCCTGGTGTGAGAAAAACAGCGCATATACCCAGAAAGGGGCGTCAGGCGTTGGGGTTCGATTGCTTGTACAATTAGTTCAGAGCTGGACTCGGTTTTCATAATGAATAATAATGTCATTGCCATTCGCGGCGCCAGGGAACATAACCTCAAGGGGATCAATGTCAATATTCCACGCGACCGGATTACGGTTATTACGGGTATCAGCGGTTCAGGAAAATCATCCCTTGCATTTGATACGGTCTATGCAGAAGGACAACGCCGCTATATTGAAAGTCTTTCCTCGTACGCACGGCAATTTTTAGATCAGATACAAAAACCAGACGTAGAACTTATCGAGGGTCTCCCTCCCACGATTGCCATTGAACAGCGCACCTGTCCGCCGAGTCCTCGTTCTACCGTGGCAACCGTTACGGAAATCTATGACTATTTACGTTTGTTGTATGCAAGGATCGGTACTCCGTATTGTTACCGGTGCAAATGTATCATTTCACGCCAAACCATTGACCAGATGATACAGAGGATCACGGGAATCCCGCAGGGAACCAGGATTATGCTTCTTGCACCGCTTATTAAGGGGAAAAAGGGTGAACACCGGGAGATATTCCAGTCGATAGTGCAAAAGGGCTTTGTGCGCGCCCGTGTTGACAACGTTATTATGGACCTCAAAACCATTCCCAAATTGGCACGATATAAGACCCATGAGATCGATGTGATCGTGGATCGTCTGGTTATAAAAGAGGATATTCAAACGCGCCTGTACAATTCCCTTGAAACCTGTCTCAAATTAGGGGAAGGCGTCATGCTGGTAAGCCAGGAACACGAAAAGGGCTGGACGGACCATATCCTTAGTGAACGATATGCCTGCCCGGAATGCGGGAGTGGTTATGAAGAATTGACGCCACGCATGTTTTCATTTAACAGCCCTTATGGCGCATGTCCTGGTTGTAATGGCCTGGGAAATACCCTGGATTTTGATCCGGACCTGATTGTTCCTGACAAACACATTAGCATCAGAGAGGGAGCCATCGATGCCTGGCGAGGCTGGGGATCATTAACCCAAACTCATTATGACAATCAGGTCAAGGTGTTTTCAAAAACCTTTTCCGTCTCCCTGAGTACACCTTTTATAAAATTACCGAAAGAGACCGCGGATGCCCTGCTCTTTGGCACAAAGGATTTTGAAGGTGTGATTCCCAACCTCAAACGCATCTACGAAAAAACGGCCAGTGAACGCATCCTGAAGCGCCTTTCCGGATACATGAGTTACAGGGCCTGTACTGTTTGCAAGGGGGCCAGGCTGCGACCGGATTCCCTTTCGGTAAAAATCAATTATAAATCAATTCATGAGATCATGGATCTGACCATAGAAGAGACCCTCGGATTTTTTACAACGCTGAAATTGGCGGGGCAACAGGCGGTCATTTCCAAACAAATCCTGAAGGAAATTCAAAACAGGCTGCGTTTTATGATAGATGTCGGACTACACTATATAACTTTGGGACGCGGCAGCGACTCCCTTTCTGGCGGTGAGGCGCAGAGAACCCGGCTTGCTACACAGGTCGGTTCCGGTCTTGTCGGGGTTTGTTATGTGCTGGACGAACCCACCATAGGGCTTCACCCAAGGGATAACGAACGGCTTCTGCGGACTTTAAAGACACTTCGTGACAACGGAAATACGGTCATCCTCGTGGAACATGATGAACATACCATTCGTAATGCGGATTATATCATCGATCTCGGCCCCGGGGCCGGTGAACGTGGAGGCAGTATTGTAACCCATGGAACGTTGAAAGAAATTACCGATAGCCCCGATTCATTAACCGGGCAATACCTCAACCAAATCCTGAAAATCGAACTTCCCACCAGGAGAAGGGATATTCATCTGAAGAACTCTCTTGAAATACAGGGCGCCCGTGCCCATAACCTGAAATCTATCAATGTAAAAATTCCTTTAAAAACCTTTTGTTGTGTCACCGGTGTCTCCGGCTCCGGGAAAAGCACCCTCGTGAATGATATCCTGCATCGTGCCCTTGCGAAGTTATTTTATGGCAGCTATGAGACGCCGGGGGAACATACGAAAATCCTTGGCACGGAATACATCGATAAAGTTATAGAAATCGATCAATCACCCATTGGACGTACCCCCCGTTCGAATCCTGCAACATACACCAAGGCGTTTGATCTGATCCGTTCTCTCTTTGCACAGACGCAGGAGGCAAAGGTTCGGGGTTATACGGCGGGAAGATACAGTTTCAATATCAGCGGTGGACGGTGTGAGGCCTGCAAGGGACAAGGTACCAAAAAAGTAGAAATGCATTTTTTGCCTGATATGTACGTTGTTTGTGAAGAATGCAAGGGAAAAAGGTATAACAAAGTGACGCTGGAAGTTACCTATAAGGAGAAAAGCATCTCGGATGTGCTTGACATGCGCATCGAAGAGGCTCATCAGTTGTTCAAAAATATTCCGAAGCTTGAGCGTATTTTAAATACACTCAATGATGTCGGACTGGGATATATTAAATTGGGGCAGTCAAGCACCACCCTGTCCGGCGGAGAATCGCAAAGGATAAAACTTGCCGCAGAACTCTCCAGACAGGCCACCGGAAAGACGCTGTATATTCTGGATGAACCTACTACAGGCCTGCATTTTGCAGACATACAGCAGTTGTTAAAAATGTTACACAGATTGGTCGATCTGGGCAATACGGTGCTGGTTATAGAACACAACCTGGAGGTCATCAAAACGGCAGATTATGTAATAGACTTAGGCCCGGAAGGTGGCGTAAACGGTGGCGAGGTCGTTGCAACAGGTACTCCCGAACAGATCGCAAAAGGTGAACGGTCATATACAGGGAGGTTTTTAAGAAAAATCCTTCGTTAGGAATTTTCATTTTATTTCAGCTACTACTGTAGTGGCAAGGAGCGTCTTGCCACTATATCGGCAGTTTGAAAGCATACGTGACATTAACCCTGTCAGGGTTTTCAACCCTGACAGGGTTTGACTCATAAATTTCGTGCTTCGGATTTTGCCTTTCCAACTCGTTCGGGGCAGGTTGATACGTACGTAATCTTGACATTCCGGAGATAAAAGAATATATTGTATTATAAGTTAATATACTGACTATATTATACGTAATGCGTGGGATAGTTTCGTTGAGATTCTGGACGAATTGAGGCATTGAAATCCTAAACATTTATTTAGGAAAGGGATAAGGGTGTGGGATTATTCTGAAAAAGTGAAAGACCATTTCTTTCATCCAAGGAATGTGGGTGAAATTGAAAATCCGGACGCAGTAGGCGAAGTGGGGAGTTTGGCCTGCGGAGATGCTTTAAAATTAATGCTAAAACTGGATAAATCAGGCCGCATTGTGGATGTAAAATTCAAGACGTTTGGGTGTGGAAGTGCCATTGCTTCTGCGAGCGCATTGACGGAGATGATTAAAGGGAAGACGTTGGATGAGGCGGGTAAGATTACTGATAATGATATTGCGGAGTACCTTGATGGATTGCCGGAACAGAAGATGCATTGTTCTGTGATGGGTCGTGAGGCGCTGGAAGCCGCTATCGCAAATTACCGTGGGCAAAAAATAGAGAAACCCGTTGACGAGGGAACGATCGTTTGCAAGTGTTTTGGTGTAACGGACAATAAGATCGCACATGAGGTGAGAGAGCATAAATTAACTACTATTGAACAGGTGACAAATTTCTGTAAGGCAGGTGGTGGATGCCGTTCATGTCATCCCCAGATTCAGGCCATTATAGACGAGGTATGGCAAAAAGAAAAAGAGAAAGCGATGATAGAAAAGGTTAGGAAACCGACCAAGAAGTTGACGAACATTCAAAAAATGAAGTTGATACAGGAGACCCTGGAAAGAGATATTCGGCCATCCCTTCAGTCAGATGGGGGTGATATTGAACTGATTGACATAGATGGCGACCGGGTTATGGTCTCATTTCGGGGGAGTTGTGTGGAGTGTCCCAGCTCAAAGGTTACTTTGAAATCCACGGTAGAGGCGAAACTGAGGGAATTTGTGACGGATACGCTTATCGTCGAGGAGGTGGCTTCATGAGAGTTGTATATGCGGATAATAACGCAACAACAAAGGTTGCGCCTGAAGTTGTAGAAGTTATGCTGCCGTATTTTACTGAATACTACGGGAATCCTTCAAGTATGCATACCTTTGGTGGCCAGGTAGCGAAAAAGATTGATAATGCCAGACAGCAGGTGGCAGACATTCTTGGCGCTGACCCCGCAGAAATTCTTTTTACAAGCTGTGGTACGGAAAGTAATAATGCTGCGATTTGGGGTATACTCAGGGCAAATCCTCACAAGAGGCACATTGTGACCTCAAGGGTAGAGCATCCTGCAGTCTATAATTTATGTAAATATTTAGCACAAAGTGGTTATCACGTGACGGAGCTGGGTGTGGATAGCAATGGGATGCTTGACTTGAATGAATTGGCCGATGCTGTAAGGGAGGATACGGCAATTGTGTCAATTATGTATGCAAACAATGAGACCGGTGTGATTTTCCCCATTGAGGAGATTGGCCATATTGTGAAGGAGAAGGGTTCTATATTCCATACCGATGCTGTGCAAGCTGTAGGCAAGATACCACTAAATCTTTCGAAAAGCACGATAGATTTATTAACCCTCTCAGGGCATAAATTACATGCACCCAAAGGAGTGGGGGCCCTCTTTATACGGAAGGGAATTACGTTTGCGCCTTTTATCGTTGGCGGACATCAGGAAAGGAACCGCCGTGGTGGCACAGAGAACGTTCCTTCGATTCTCGGTCTTGGCAGGGCATGTGAATTGGCAAAAAAATATATGGGTGAAGAACAGACCCGGGTAAAACAATTAAGGGATAAGCTGGAGGATGAAATACTGAAAAAGGCGCCAGATGTCAGAGTGAACGGACATAAAATACACCGTCTTCCAAATACCACCAATTTGAGCTTTGAGTTTGTGGAGGGGGAGGCTATTTTGTTGCTCCTGAATGAAAAAGGAATTTGTGCTTCGTCAGGTTCAGCCTGCACTTCAGGTTCTTTAGAACCATCGCATGTACTAAGGGCTATGGGCGTTCCCTTTACGGCGGTGCATGGTTCAGTAAGGTTAAGTTTGAGCCGGTATAGCACAATGGAAGACGTTGACTTCATAATCGAACATCTTCCGCCAATTATTAGAAGGTTAAGGGAAATATCCCCGTATGGCAGGGAAACACAGGTAAAGGAGCAACCCACCAGGATATCGGCAGGGGCATAGTACGTGTGAAGGGGGAGCATTCCCGATTTTTTGTAACTGTTCATGGGGTCAGGACGACACAACCCTGACAGGGTTAACACTCTGCAACATTTCACCAAAACCAGCGGAAGTCACAAAAAATCGGGAATGCTCCCGTGCAAAGGACGGGGTTGCTTTATTGTGGTATGGTGAAAATTTTATCGGAATAAAAAAGGGGCGATCCTTGCGATCGCCCCTATGAGATAATTAATAATTTCGTTACGGGTCGAACCGTAAAAACTATTTTTCCTTTGTCTTGATAATAACATATCGGGAAAACTCGCCGCGTTTTACAAGGAGAAGGATACCCTTTTCCTTATCTCCCTCGGTCAATGCCTTTTTGAATTCACTCACATTAGCGACCTTCTTTCTGTTAACCTCTTTAATGAGGTCACCTTCCCTTATCTCTGACATGGCAGCAGGGCTTCCAGGCTGAACTTCAGAGACTATTACCCCGCTATCTTCTTCGATACCCAGACTCTTGGCGAGTTCTTTTGTGAGATTTTGCACGGTCATTCCAAGGTCTTTCCCGGTCGGTACCGCACCAGGTGCGGCAGCGAATAGTTCTGCTGGTTGTTCTCCGATTTTAACGGTTAACTCTTTTTCTTTACCGTCCCTCAGGACTTTGACCTTTACTTTTTTACCGACTTCAGTTTGTGCAACCGTATTACGAAGATGATTCACGTCCCTGATAGGTTTTCCTTCATATTCAATCACAATATCGCCACGTTCAAAGCCGGCTTCTTTTGCCGGGGAACTTTCCTGAATGTCGCTTACCAGGACGCCTTCGGTAACCGTAACGTTAAATGACTTTGCTAAAGCCGGATCGATATCCTGGATGACCACCCCGAGCCAGCCGCGTGTGACCTTGCCTTTTTCGATAAGGTCTTTCATGATAATTTTCACCATGTTTATGGGGATGGCGAATCCGATGCCCTGATAACCGCCGCTCCGGGTAAATATAGCGGTATTGATGCCAATAATTTCCCCTTTGATATTAACGAGGGGCCCGCCGCTGTTACCAGGGTTGATGGCTGCATCGGTTTGAATCATATCTTCGTATGCTGCAACACCTACATTGGCCCTTCCCGTGGCGCTAATAATACCGACAGAAACTGTTTGTGTTAAACCAAAGGGACTCCCTATGGCAATTGCCCATTGTCCAACCCGAATAGTATCAGAGTCTCCCAATTTTGCGGAAGGTAAATTTTTTCCGTCTATTTTTACTACCGCAATATCTGTCTGAGGGTCAGTGCCAACGACCTTTCCATCAAATTCCCGTTTATCTCCCAGGGTAATCTTGAGTTCGTCGGCATCTTCTACCACATGGTTATTCGTTATAATATAACCTTTTTCACTGTCTACAATTACACCTGAACCAAGCCCTTGTATTTTATATTCACCTTCGGGGAATCGGGGTCTAAAAAACCGGTCAAAAAACTCGTCTCCAAAGAAATCTCTAAAGTCCCGGAATGGGTCGGATTCTTCATCAGGACCAGGGCCAGGTGCCGGGCGATGAAATCGATCTTCCGGCATCTTCTTTTTTTGCTGGGTATGTTTAAAAACCTTTACAGACGTGATAGATACAACGGCAGGTTTAACCTGCTCAACTAACTGTTCAAACACATGCTCGAAATGCTGGGCCGTGGCTAATGCATCTTTATCGGATTCATTTGCCTGTTTGTTTGCTGCATAGAGCGTTGTTTCGCTTGGCAAACTCATGCCGATTCCGGCACAAAAGCTAAAAACGAAAAGAAGACGAAGATAAAATTTTTCTCCTTTGTGAATCATGATGAACCTCCTTCAAAAAAGTTTAAATCCTTAACGGCCTTGTCGAATTTTATTCGAGATATAACTTTTTGTCAAATCAAAAGTTGTATAATACTTCTATAATGCTTGCATTCTCTCTTTGGCATTGATAGAATAAACAGGAATTAAATATCTATTTGTTCCAAGGAAACTTCGTGAAGAGGGGGATTATGGGCTGGAAGAAGATGTCTGTATCTTTAATAATTGGGATCGTGGTTTCGTTGTTCTTTATGCAAAATGGGGCCTTTTCGTCAGATGTGTATTTTACGTCACAGGAGATTAAGAGGCAAATTTTACATGCGATCGAAGGGTGCAGAGAGACCATTGATATTGCGGTTTTGGATATTACCTCAAATGATATATTGAACGCCCTTATTAAGGCGCAGGAACGGGGAGTTCATGTCAGGATTGTGGTCGATAGAAAACGCGCTTTAACGAAAGGACCATTGTCAAACCTTTACAAAAATAAGGATTTTGCAGTTAAGGCGTTGATTCAAAAAGGGCGAATGCATAACAATTTTGCCATCTTTGATTCTAAGCTGCTGGCAACCGGGTCGTATTATTGGAATGAAGATGCAGGCAGATTCAATCGTTATAACACCATTTTTACCGATGAAACGAGAGTGTTGGTGAAGTATCAAAGGGAATTTGACCGTCTGTTTCACGAGGGAATAACCGCCGGAGTAAAAGAGGATGTGCCTGCCGCAGGAAAAAAAGGTGAAAAGGTTGAAGGTGAACCATCAGTGATCATCCCAACGGCCCCGGGCGCTGGAAACCGGGTTATAGCGTCGAATTTTGGTGTTGTTATAGCGGAGACGTCTGATGGGTATATTAACATGGGTTTTGAAGAGTTTAATAATATTTTTGGAATGGCGAGTGAGCTATCCGATGAGCAAAAAGAGAGTTTGTGGAGTCGATGCGCGGGTAAAAAGGTCAAGTGGAATGGAAAAGTGACTTATATTGGATGGGGACTGATAACGGGATGGATGATGAGTGTGACTCATGGCGATACCAGTGTCGAAGTAAAGTTAAACTCCGCCCATAAGGAGCATTTTTCTCACGTGAAATATGGAAACACCGTAACCTACACAGGGAAGCTCGATTCACGAGTGACGAGAATATTCCCGTATAAACTGGAAAACGGCGACGTGCTTGAAATTAAGAATACCCTTCCGGCGCAGGTAAACCCGAATGAATTGATGGAAAACCCTTACACAGTGCCTGTTTCTCAGGGGCCCAAAAAAATATTCCTCGTAGAGTCTTTTGAGGATCTGGACAAGATTTTTGGTAAGAGGAGTAATTTGTCGGATGCACAAAAGGATACGGCATGGGAAAAATATAAGGGGAAATATGTCAGCTGGATGGGACAGATTATGTATAAAAATGTAAATGTTGCGGCAGGTTTGCGAATAGGGATAATGCAAAAGGAAGGCGGGGATGTAGAGTTAAAGGTCGGTATGGCAAAAAAAGATAAGGTGTTGAAATTTCGGGATGGTGAAACCATACTCTATACGGGGAAATTGGTAGAGAGACGGGGAAGCCTTTCTCCTTATATTTTAGACGATGGCGATATCATAACGATGAAAGAGTCGAACAGAGGGTCAGGCGGCATGTGATGTCGTGCGGTTTGTTCGCCATATTTCGCCGAAAGCGGAAGAAGGAGGTAGTCATGGTGAAAAGAGGGATGTTTATACCGATTATTGTTCTTGTTGTGTTCGTTGGCTTGAAAGGAATAGTAATCGCTGCGGAAAGTTATGAGAAGGCCCTTCATGAAGGAAACGTCCTTGTTCGGAAACAGATGTATCAGGAAGCGCTCGGTGCCTATGAGAGCGCTATTCAGTTAAAACCCGATGCCTTTGAGGCCTGGTACAATAAGGCAGTTGTGCTTGATTACCTGGGCAAATATGTTGAGTCTGTTGAGTCGTTTGAAAAGGCGATTCAGTACAAGCCGGATTATTATGAAGCGTGGTATATGAAGGGGCGGGCTCTGGATCATGCGGGGAAATACGATGAAGCGGTTAAGGCATTTGATAAGGCATTAGAGATCAAGCCGGATTCTCTTGAGGTCTTATACAATAAGGGAAATGTGTTGGACCATATTGGGGATATCGATGCCGCTGCGAAGACCTACGACCGCATTATCCGGGTAAAACCCGATGCGTATGAGGCATGGAATAACAAAGGACTGACCTTGGCAAGGATGCCTGAGAGGAGAAATGAGGCATTAGAGGCGTACGACAAGGCTATTGCGATTAATCCCAAATATTATGAGGCGTGGATTAATAAGGGGAATTGTTTTGTCAGACTTCGCAGATATAAAGAGGCCGTTGATGCCTATGACAGGGCAATTGAAATAAAACCCTCTGAACATGCATCATGGGCTGATAAGGGATTTACCCTTGCCGATCTGGGGAAACATGAGGAGGCGGTGAAAGCCTTCAATAAGGCCATTGAACTGAAACCCGATTCGTATGCAGCCTGGAACGGGAAAGGGCTTGCCCTGGATGCTTTGGGCCGATATGAGGAAGCCCTTGAGGCATACGAAAAGACAATTGAAATACAACCCGATTCTTACGGGGCCTGGACAAATAAGGGATTGGCTTTATCTCGTCTTGGAAAGCATGCGGAGGCCGTTGCCGCCTATGAAAAGGCACTCCAGATCCAGCCTGATTCATATGAAACTATGGCAAATAAAGGGTGTGAGTTATTTAAACTGGGAAAATATGAAGAAGCAATCAAAGTTTTTGACAGTACGATAAAGCTGAGGCCCGATTACCCGCAGGTATGGAATAACAAAGGAAATGCCTTGTTGCGGTTAGGAAGGTTTATGGAGGCGATAAAATCTTTTGACAAGGTGACCCAGATAGTTACCGATGAGGAAGCTGCAAGTATACCACGCCAGGCAAAGATTAAAAGCGAAGCCCTCAGCAATAAAGGCCTTGCGCTCGTACAACTTCAGAATTACGAAGAGGCCATAAAGATATTTGACAGGGCATTGAAAATAAAGCCTGACGACTTTGTTGTATGGGTAAACAAAGGACTTTCCCTTCTGCAACTAAAAAAATATCCGGAGGCGTTGAATGCATTTGACAAGGCGGCGACCCTGAGTGGCGATGCACATGAGGCGTGGAATTATCAAGGATATGTGTTCGAGGAAATGGGAAAAAGACAAGATGCGCTTGGTGCGTATAATAAGGCCATCCAGAATAAACCGGATTTCTTTGTGGCCTTCAATAATAAGGGTCTTCTGCTAGATGCAATGGGAAATCACAAAGAAGCAATCGAGTCTTATGATACGGCTTTGCAAATAGAACCTAAATTTGATGCGGCGTGGTTTAACAAGGCCTGCGCACAAGCCCTGTTCTCCGATAAGTCCGGGTGTCTGGATTCTTTAAAGAAGGCCATCGAGTTAAATCCGCGATATAAGAGTGTAGCAAAGAATAATCCCGATTTTGCAAAGTTAAGGGAAGACGCTGATTTTAAGAAGATTGTAGGTGAATAAATGGCAAGGAATTATTTTTATAGCAGCAAAAATATTTTTCCCTGCAGCTTTTACTTTGATGTTTTTGTGCCCGAAAGAGTTGTGACGGCATCGGCAATATCCTGACTGAGCATCTCAAGAGTACGGCTCATGGCTGTGCCTTTTCGCTGTAATCTGTTCCCTGAATCGGTTCGGTAAATCCTGATTGGCTTATAAGACGCACCGTTCCGCCCTCTTTTTCAATAATACTCTCCATTTGATATCTTCCTTTTTGTGCATGTGCCGTCTGCACCGGTTGAGGCGGTCATTGCATTGAGCATCGTATTCGTTGCGGCAGAAATTCTTCGCACCCGTCAGGGCCGTGAAGGCATCACCGCTCAGGCGCCGTGGATTGTGGCGTTTACCTTCGGGTTGCTGCACGGGCACATTCCGGCGGCGCTGTTGTTCTTCAACGCGGGTGTGGAGGCGGGGCAACTGATGTTTGTGTCAGCTGTACTCGCATTCGTCGCGTTGGCCCGCTGCTTTCTCGTTCCTCCGCCGCACTGGGCAGTGTTTGTGCCTCCCTACGCCATCGGTAGCATTGCCATGTTGTCGTAGCGTTTTGAAAATCAAACAATCAACAATACAAATAATAAAGGGGAGAAATCAATGAATACAAAAAAAACTACTTGATGAGTACATGAAGATCGAGGCCCTGACGCTGAAGCTCCGCAAGGCCTATCTCCCCAAGTTCCGTGAGGTATTGCCTGAGACCAAGACGGTTATTTATTACGACCATAAGGTTCATGAGTTCATGATGGATAAATTTTACAAGATTCTTATCCTTATCTGTGGTTCACCAGCAAACACCTTCACACAATCTGTTCTACACAATGGCGTATCCTGATATGCCTTTCCGTTCCCTATGACAAATATTTACGTATTGTAAATAAGCTATTTGCTTACGTTAAGTCATAGAAGGATATCGTTATGGAAAGGGGGTATCATATCTTTCCTTTCTGTGGACGGGGATGCTTACAACTATTTTTTTCATATGGGGTTGTGTGCATTATCCCGTTAATAGACCCCATCGGCAAGTGCACCGTCCACTAGCAATAAATTAATAGAATTAAAGGGTTAAATAGGTTGTTGATGGTAACTTGAATCTATTGGCATTTTTCTTGCGCATATAATTTAAATTACGAGCATAAGCATTGGATTTGTATATAAGTTAATGGCAAATGAATTTCTATAAGTGTGCTTAATCCTGAGAGAAATGATTTTTCCGTAATCATTATAAAGAAATTGGATGGGGGACTAAAAAGAAAAAACAAATCCAAGAGTATAGAATAGTTTATCTAAAATATTGGATAAATTCGAGGTTCTTCATGCATACAAAACAGCAGAATAATTCAGAGATACGTTTTAGCCATCCACCACAAGACACCCTTGTTGTTCATATTGGTGGGAACTGGCTTTTGGAAACATCACTCCCTGTAATTGAATTATTCGAAAATGAAATAAAATCGCTCACAACAATCCGTACGATCAATTTCGATACAAAGAATCTTACCAACTGGGATAGCAGCCTGCTCATATTCTTATCAAAGGTCTTTGATGTTTGTACAAAGCACAATATCCACATCCAGATGGAAGGCCTTCCACAAGGAGTGCAGAAGCTTCTCGATCTTGCGTCACCGAAACGCCAGCGGAAGGGAATAACCAGGAAGGTAGAAAAGAAATCTTTTCTCGTAAGGGTGGCTGATTCAACATTTGATTTCATACGGACATCGAAGGAAATGCTTGCGTTCATCGGCGAGGCAGCGCTTGCCTTCGGAAAGTTACTCTGTGGCAGGGCGAATTTCCGCCACACGGACCTTATGAATGTCATCCAGGAGAGTGGCGCACAGGCGATCCCCATTGTTTCACTGATCAGTGCGCTGGTAGGTTTGATCTTTGCATTTGTAGGCGCCTTGCAATTGAAGTTGTTTGGCGCACAGATTTACGTTGCGGACATTGTGGGAATAGCCATGGTCAGGGTTATGGGGGCGATTATGACCGGCATTATCATGGCAGGCCGTACAGGCGCTTCGTTTGCCGCACAGATTGGAACAATGCAGGTGAATGAAGAAGTGGATGCGCTCAAAACACTGGGTATATCACCGATGGAATTCCTGGTGCTGCCCCGAATGCTTGCCCTGACTCTCATGATGCCACTCCTTTGCCTGTATGCAGACCTCATGGGCATCATAGGCGGGATGATTGTGGGCGTGTTCATGCTCGATCTTAATTTTATGGAATACTACAATCAGACAAAATTGGCAGTTGCTCTCACCCATCTCTGGGTAGGACTTTTTCACAGTGCGGTATTTGGCGTGCTCATCGCACTCTCCGGATGTCTGAGAGGTATGCAGTGCGGAAGGAGCGCGTCTGCGGTTGGGTCTGCCACAACATCAGCAGTGGTGACGAGCATTGTGAGTATCATAGTCTCAACGGCGATCATTACCCTTGTTTGTGAAGTCCTTGGTATTTGAATATGGACCAAAAAAGAGGAAGTACGGGACAGGAAGCAAAGATAGTGGTGCGCGACCTCGATATGGGATACGGCAGTTTTGTGCTGATAAGCGATATGAACTTCACGGTTAGCAAGGGCGATATTTTTATCATTATGGGAGGGAGCGGCTGCGGGAAAAGCACGCTTATGAAGGTGCTCATAGGACTGCTGGAGCCTTTGCGCGGACAGGTATTTTATGACGGCGAAAATTTCTGGGAAGGGGATCCTCAGCAAAAAGACCGCATTATGAGAAAGATTGGCGTCCTCTACCAGAGCAGTGCATTATGGAGTTCCATGACATTGGCAGAAAATGTTGCGCTTCCGCTTGAACAATATACAAACCTCAGCAAGAGCCAGATTCTCGAGCTGGCATCGTTAAAACTTGCGCTGGTAGGACTCGCAGGGTTTGAAGAATTTTATCCCTCGGAAATAAGTGGGGGAATGCGAAAGAGGGCAGGACTTGCACGGGCAATGGCGCTGGATCCGGATATCCTCTTTTTTGATGAACCTTCTGCAGGTCTCGATCCGGTGAGCGCCCGGCTTCTTGATGATCTTATCATTGAACTACGGGATAGTCTTGGCGCTACCGTAGTAGTCGTTACCCATGAACTGCAAAGTATCTTTGCAATCGGGAACAACTCGGTCTTTCTCGACCCCGATACAAAGACGATCATCGCATCAGGCGACCCGAAAAGACTGCTTGCAGAATCAAAGGATCCGACAGTAATGAGTTTTTTAACAAGGGGGGAAAAATGAGTAAACCGGCAAATAAAACACTTATTGGCGCCTTTGTAATAGGGGCTATAGCCTTGCTGGTTATAGCGGTGCTTATTTTTGGCTCTGGCAAATTCCTGAAAAAGACGTTTCATGCCGTGGTATTCTTTGAGGGTTCTATTAAGGGCCTCAATGAAGGTGCGCCGGTTATTTTCAAAGGGGTGAAGGTAGGTGCTGTGAAAGAAATCCGTTTGATTTACGACCCTGCCGACGACTCTCTCCGGATACCAGTGATCATCGAACTTGAACCGGAAAAAATCGAAAGAACTGACATCGCTGAACGGCAGCCGGAGAAAAATTTAAAACTGCTTATAGAAAGGGGACTAAGGGCACAACTTCAGATGCAGAGTATGGTTACCGGTCAGCTCATGATCGCGTTTGATTTTTTCCCTGATAAGCCTGCCAGATTTGTTAGTTTCATAAAAGAATATCCCGAAATTCCAACAGTTTCCACTCCTCTCGAGGAATTTAGAAAGACAATCCATGATCTTCCTATTAAGGAAATTGTTACGAAACTAAATCTTACCCTGAATTCGGTAAGAAAACTCATCCAGCACATCGATAAAAAGATGGATCCACTTATAACGAATGTCACAAAGACGTCCGAGATTACCCAGAACACACTTGAGAATATGCAAGCGACTTTAAGGCAAACAGAAAAAACCCTTACTACTTTTTCCGAGGCAGGCCGCTCTATGAAGTCCTTAACAGAGTATCTCCAGCAGCACCCCGATTCCATTCTCAAAGGAAAGCCCCGACGATAGTGTCAAGGTTTTATAAACGGGTAATACCGATAAAATGAACCCAGTCAGGATTTAAAACCCTGACTGGGCTGACTCGAGAATTTCGCGCTTCGGATTGTATCTTTTCCGAAACGGCCGGGTCAGGTAATAATATTTGACAATACTGGTTTTATAGGGAGGCGTTTCTCAATGAAAAATTATGCAGTTTCATTTTTTCCCCGTTTCATCATTATGGGAGCTCTCGCAGTCATTATCGGATGCGCGAGTACTCCGCCATCAAGGTTTTATATCCTGAATTCCATGGAAAAGCAGGAGGCACAACAGAAGGGTTCAGATGCGATGCGGCATGTTACAATAGGAATAGGTTCCATTGAAATCCCTGACTATTTAGACAGGTCGCAATTGGTAACCCGAGGCAGCCGCAGCGAACTGAAGGTTGACGAATTTAACCGGTGGGCAGGCTCTCTCAGAGAAAATATATCTTTGGTTCTCGCTGAAAACCTCTCTCTCCTGCTTTCGACCGACCGTGTTTTTGCCCATCCCTGGATTCCTGATGATTCTGTCAATTACTGGATCCATGTTGAAATAATCCGTTTAGACGTCATACCTGGTGATGCTGTTACCATGAAGTCGCGTTGGACAATATCAGACGATCATGGAAAAAAAGAATTTATAACACGTGCCTCAGAATTTACAGAAAAAGCAAGCGAAAATAGTTATTGTATGATGGTAGAGGCCATGAGCCGGACATTTGAAAAATTGAGTCGCGAAATTGCTTTAGAGATTGAGAAGGTGAAATAGATTTTTCGAAACAGTTTAGTTTTTTGAAAGATGAGTTGTGCTTTTTAAGTCCCTATAGGGACGTGAGGCAATAGGCAGGCAATTTATTGCCTGTATTTTTATCAAAGAGAAATACAGTCCCGTAGGGACGATTGAGACGATTTTGTATCCATAATCTTCATTCGCCCCTACAGGGCTTATTTTTATCTTTCTATTAACACAGGCAATAAATTGCCTGCCTATGAGCAATTTGCCCCTCCGGGGCGAAATCAGCACAAGGCTTTGCCTTGATAGTTTTTCAAAAAACTAAAGTGTTACGATTTTTCATCACGGGTATTAATGAAAAATTCTTAAATGAGTAAATAGTATACTTTTTATCAGCGTTGTCCGGTTAGAAATTTGCATGTACGGTTTTGTCATACCCGAACGTTTTTATCGGGTATCCAGTGAACCCTAAACCTCCTGGATTCCCGCTAAAAACATGCGGGAATGACATCTCGAGTGCAATAAAACAGGACATGCAAATTTCTAACCGGACAACGCTGACTTTTTATATTAATCTAAAAGGCTTCCTGAAAGGAGAACAACATGAAGAAAATAATCTATGTATGGAGCGTGCTATTCGTAGCGACATGCACCATGAGTTCAGTGCTGGCCCAGAACCTGATTATCTACCCTGCAAAGGGCCAGAGCCCGGAGCAGATGGAAAAGGATAAGTTTGAGTGCTATTCCTGGGCAAAACAACAGACGGGGTTTGACCCTATGGTTGTATCCACCCAGCAAACACCTGCGAGTCAGGGTAGTACCGGTGGTGGGGCAGTAAAAGGAGCGGCGAAAGGCGCACTGGTTGGTGTAGGTATTGGCGCTATTGCGGGAGATGCAGGCAAGGGCGCTGCGATTGGCGCAGTTTCTGGTGGCGCCTTTGGTGGCTTAAGGAGCCGAAGTCAGAGAAAACAGGCAGAGCAGATACAAAGGCAGCAGGTATCCCAAACGAATCAGAAAATCAACGAGTATAACCGCGCATACAGCGCATGTCTTGAGGCCAAAGGATATACAGTTAAATAGAGAATGGAGAAAACTTATGAAAGCGATAAAATTAATGATGATACCTTTTTTATTTGCATGCCTTGCTTCACATGTTTTACATGCGGGCGATTATGACGGTTCCAAACCATTACTCTTTTCTGTAAAAACCGTTCTTGAGTGCGCGCCAAACGGTGAATCCCACATAGTAACGGCAGAGGAGATGGAGATGCCTCAGTTTCTCATAATTGATTGCAAGAAAATGACCATTAGCCCATTACCTCCGATTAAAGGGAGACGTGATACCGTAATCAAACGCCTGGAACATATCGATGGGAAATTAATCCTGCAAGGGGCAGATGATGGTATAGAGAATGTACGGGATGGCGTTGGCTGGACGGCGGCAATTTCAGAGGACACGGGCAGGGCTGTAGTAACGGCATCAGGCGATGATGTGGGTTTTGTCATTTTCGGCGCCTGTCTGCCCCGCTAAAAGCCCTCAAACAGACGGGAAAATCCCGAAGGGATGACTTGATTATAGAAAAATACACACACCACAAGATTCAACCCCGCAGGGGTGAAATATCGAGAAAATAATGATGCCATACCACCCTTACGGGGTTAACAATAATTGTATAACGATATGCTATAATAATGACATCCCTTCGGGATTACTAATCAATATTTTGTTTACCCGTAGTGATTGTGGGCGAAAATACGCTGAATAGTTACAAAATTATCGGATTAAAACAGAATGGAAATAATCGCACGTGACCGGGTTCAGAATGCATGATGATCGGTTTGCTCTGAATAACAAAGAAAGGAATTCTCTATGAAAAGAGTGGGTTTTTTTCTGGTTGCAATTATTATATTTTTTCTCATCGTTATGTTTTCGGCAACGGCACAAACAACTTCCGTCAATCAGCCCCAGACAACCGCTTTAAGTGGTCAACAGACGCGCTATCTCTTAAATCTGTCGGGGATATTTATCTTTTTTTTACACATGCTGGGGCCTATCGAAGTTTTGGGTCCGTTTGTTAAGATGACCAGGGATGCTGATGCAAGGTTTCGGCGTAGACGTGCGCTCATTGCTACCCTCATCTCTACCATTGGTTGTCTTGCAGCCGCTTTTATAGGTCAAAGAGTTATGCAACACCTGCATATTTCAATCTCTGCCATATTGATTGCGGGGGGAATAATTCTTTTCCTGGTGGCGTTACAAATGGTCATGCGGATGTATTCATCCCTACACCGGAATGGAACACTATCATCCGCGCCAACGCTCTCTATGGCATTTTCTCCACTTTCTTTTCCCACGATTGTCACCCCATATGGAATTGCAATTCTTATTATAGTCATGACAACAGCATAGGGGGATGCTGCACGGCAGATTGGGATTATTGGTATACTGCTGGCGATTATGCTTTTAAACTTATTTGCAATGCTGTTTGCTCATAAAATATTAAAGTTTATTGGTATTAGAAGGGCACTGCAAATCCTTGACAGTGTGCTCGGGGTGCTGCAGGTTGCGCTGGGAATACAGATGATTCTTCAAGCCTTAATATCGATGGGGGTAATGACAAATGTTTTATAGAGAAAGGAGGATAATGTAAAAGTAGCAAAAATATGAATAAAACTAACCCTGTCAGGGTTTTAAACCCTGACAGGGATAACTCACACATAAACAATAGTGTTGAACAAAGGAATATTATTAATCATCGGAGAATAGCAATGGGTAAAATGTTTCAGCCTTTCCGCATGTGTGTCAGTATTCTTATCATCGTTTTTTTAATTTCAGGTTGTATGCATTATCCCGTCAATAAACCCCTCGCAACGGTTGATCCAAACAGTGGTTATCGTGGAAAGTTCATGAGCCAGCCTGGAAATTCAGACGAATTGCTCTTGCTTGTCAGCTTCTCAGGTGGCGGTACACGGGCCTCTGCCTTTTCCTATGGTGTCCTTGAAGAACTGAGAAATACAGAAGTAACCATAAACGGAGAAAAACGGATGCTTCTCCATGAAGTTGATGGTATTTCTGGTGTATCGGGAGGTAGTTTCACGGCTGCGTACTACGGCCTCTTTGGTGACCGTATCTTTGAGGATTTCGATCAAAAATTCCTGAAAAAGAACGTGCAGGGCGGCCTTACCCGAAGGATTTTGATACGACCAGACAACTGGGTACGCCTCTCCTCTCCATTTTTTCAACGGAGCGACCTTGCTGCGGAATATTACGATAAGATCCTTTTTGAGAAAAAAACCTTTCAGGATATGGCAGCAAGGAAAGGCCCTATGGTCCATATTAACGCAACGGATATGGTAACGGGTATACGAGTTACATTTCATCAGGACGCCTTTGATATAATCTGTTCTGATTTGTCCAGTTATCCTGTTGCACGTGCAGTAACGGCATCATCTGCCGTGCCTGTTGTCCTCACCCCCATCACCCTTCGTAATTACTCCAACGATTGTGGTTTTACCCTCCCGGAAGAAGCAGAGAGGGTGCGGAGGGAGCATGATATTTCGTCACGGTCATTTCATCAGGTGAGTAATGTAGAGGTCTATCAGGATGCTGCGAAGCATAAATACATCCATCTTGTTGATGGTGGAGTCTCTGATAACCTTGGTCTGAGAGCAGCCCTTGATAGGGTGCTTGCCTTCGGAAGTGTATGGAATACGCTGAAATATCTGAAACTCGAAAATACCCATAAGGTGGTTTTTATTGTGGTGAATGCAGAGACTGAAGTAAGCAGCCATTGGAATCTTTTTGGGAAAGCTCCTACCATATCCGCAATGTTTGGCGCATATTCTTCCGTATCGGTTACGAGATATAATTACGAGACTGTTATGTTGCTGAGGGAGAGTTTCCGCCGATGGACTGAAGAAGTCCAGAAAAACAGGTGTGGGGACGGTTTGATATCAACGGAGCCGGGCGGATGCGGCGACATCAAATTTTATCTCGTTGAGGTCAAGTTTGACGCATTACGAGATGAGACTGAACGCCATTACTTTAAAGGTATGCCCACATCGTTCAAATTATCGGATAAACAGGTCGATGATCTGCGTGATGCCGCCCATCGTATACTTGCCGGGTCAGAGGAATTCCAGCAGCTTTTAGCAGAGTTAAAATAAAGGTTTATGGCGCCACGCATATGAAAGTTTTTGACGCAAGCAGTTTAAACTCATGAATGAACGTTTTATATACCGATTTCACGCAAGCATGTCCTTTAAATGAGTGAGCATACAACTGTCATTGCGAGGAGGAACGACGAAGCAATCTTAAGTTTTTCTGCGAGCAAGGGATTGAGTCTCTGTTCTGAGTGTATCAGCGAGAAACCCTCCGGGTTTGCTTCATTTTCGTTTTGCAACCACTCTACTTCTCACAATGGCATGGCAATGGGTTTTCCAAAATACTAAATAACAGGGGGGATCTCAATCTTGATTCTCTACGGATTGTGTGAATAATTTTTGAAGTTTAATTTAATGCCAAGGAATTTCAATTACCCCCCATAATCCCCTCGTAAACGGGGGGAAACAGGGGGGAAGTCGCCGAAGGCCTAATTAAAAAAGAAAGGAGAATAGTAGTATGGGTAGAAGGGAAACCATGGTTAGACGCATTACCGCGAGCTGCGGATGTATTTTGTTGGGGGCAACACTTTTAGGTATCCCGTTGGGCTGCAAAACTGCACCTGCGCCGGATACCGGATATTTAGAGGAGCCTGAACGTATGGCCCCGCAGAAAGAGCGATTCCCTTTTGACAGGGTCTGGGTGAAGCCGGACGTTCAAAAGGAAGATTATGACTACATTGTAATCGCTCCGGTCAACACAGAGTATCTCATGGAAAATACCGGCTGGAAGGCCGCCAATCCAGGTAACACGAACCTTGAGGAAAATGCACTTAAACTAGCTCAGTATACGGAAGAAAAATTTAGCGAGGCATTTCAAAAAGACGAGAGACCAGGATGGAAATTAGTTAGCTCATCGGGTCCCCGAACGGTAGTGCTTGAACTGGCTATCGTGGAACTGGTGCCAAGCAAGGCCACTTTGGGAGCGCTCAGGCTGGCTGCCCCTGCCTTTGGTCCTGCTGGAATAGCAGTTGGAGGCGGAGCGGCTGCTGCAGGAGGGAGACCAAGCGTGGCAATCGAAGGACGGCTGAAAGATAGCATAACCGGGGAGGAGATCTTTATATTTGCCGACCGCAAAGAGGCCCAAATGCGTATCATTGACCTGAAGGCCGTCACCTGGTGGGGGCATGCAAAAGATATTATCAAAGACTGGGCAAACGAGTGTGTGGAACTCGCCAAGACACCAAAGGACTATCAGGTGAAGGAACGCGGATCGTTTACCTTAAAGCCGTGGTAATACCTGGAAAGCAGGGAAGTTTTACGGCAAAAATGCGGTGGAATAACTACATAATGCAGCACTGCCGCAACCAAAGCTAACCACCCCTCTTTCCCCTCCTTCGTAAGGAGGGGATGAAGGGGGAGGTAAAAAATCTTCCTAAAAAGAAGTTTTTACAGACTAATACTCTATACTCAAGATGCTTATAAAATTTGAATTGTATACAGGGTGGCACGGACAAACGCCGTTTGTCCGGGAGCATTCCCGACTTTTTGTGGCTTCTGCCACGTTTTAACGAAACGTACAGTAGTGTTAACCCTGACAGAGTTAGAAATCCTGTCAGGGTTGTTTTGCCCTGACCCCTATGAACTGTTACAAAAGATCGGGAATGCTCCCACACTATTGTGAATTAAACAATAGGCAATATTGCCGAATCACGGACAAGCAAGGAGCTTGCCCGTGCCACCCGTATAGGATTACTTTGCAAAAAGCAATTTTTATGTAACTATTCATCGATAACTGAAAGACCGGAAAATCCCGAAGGGATGACATGATTATAAAAAAATGCACACCACCAAATTAAACCCCGTAGGGGTGAAATATCGGGGAAGTAATGATACCATGCCACCCCTACGGGGTTAATTGTAATTGCATAACAATATGCTATAATCATGTCATCCCTTCGGGATTACCGAATCAACATTTTGTTCACTCATATTGATTGTGGGCAAAAGTACGCTGATTAGTTATTTTTTTATAAATTTTTCTTCGTCTTCTTCGTGGTTAAATTCTTTTGGTTAAGGAGTTAATAATGATCAGAAAAATACTTATCATAATATTTTTGGCATTAACAATCATAACGCCGGCACAGGCTAAGGAAATCGGTGGCGTGAACCTGTCTGACACGATCATGTCAGGTAAGGAACAGCTCGTGTTGAATGGGGCAGGACTGCGCAAAAAATTTTTCGTCAAGGCTTATGCAGGGGGACTCTATCTCAGAACAAGAGAGAGTGATGCGCAAAAGATTGTCGATGCTGATGAACCGATGGCAATCCGGTTACAGTTTATCTATGACGGGGTTTCCTTTAAACAACTGGTTGAAGGGTGGAACGAAGGATTTGCCAATGCCACCATGGGAAACCCCGGGCCTATTAAGGAAAGAGCCGATACGTTTAATTCCTTCTTCACAGAAGATGCCAGAAAAGGGGACATCTATGATATGATTTATACTCCGGGAGAAGGGGTGAACGTATCGATTAAAGGAAAACTGATGGGAACCATCACTGGGCTTGATTTTAAAAAGGCCCTGTTTGCCATCTGGTTGGGGGAAAAGCCAGTGGATAATTCGCTCAAACAGGGGATGATGGGCAAATAGCCCCTGTCCGAATTCTGTTTGTTTGGCACAAAAAGACTCGAACGTTCTTCGTTCATGATAAAAAACAGTTTTTGGGAGAATTAAAGATAAATCTACAAAAACTATTTCTTTTCTCACCGGCCATTGGTTTTCCAGGTTTGCAGCGTTCTCGGGTTGGTATTGAGTGCTGAGATTTAATTCTTGTTACAGTGAGAAGAATCACTGAAACATTTGATAAAAGGAGTGTTATTTATGAAAAGACATTTAGTCCTGTGCTGTATGATAGCCTATTGTGCATGTTGTATTCAGCTTGTTGGCTGTGGAGGTGGTGGAGCAGAAATCAAACAGACAACAACTCATACCAGTCTTGGACAAGAATTACAAGATCTTGATACAGCGTATCAGAAAAAGATAATAACGGAAAAAGAATACAAAAATGCAAAAGAAAAATTGCTAAAAAAGTATGCAAAATAGAAAAGGAGAAAATTTGATGAATTTTGTAATTTGGATTATCAGTGGTATTATCCCAGGTTGGTTGACGGGATTGGTGGTCCGGGGAAGAGGTTTTGGAATTAAAGGAGATCTCATTGTTGGATTGTTGGGAGGGCTTGTTGCTGGCGCGTGATCTCGAATCGATGGTTGCGAAATACACGCTTCGCCAAAATCGCGACGGCACACCGTTCGTCACCGAGTCGGGCAACATTATCCTTGACTGCCACTTTGGCCCCATCGCTGAGGCGCGACAGCTGATAGCCCCTTTGAATTCACGCGCGGGCATCGTCGGGCATGGTTTGTTCATCGGTCTCGCCATTGATTCGATTGTTGCTGGTGCGAGTGGCGTTCATTATTGCACGCGGAGGGCTTAAGACTATGTCTCTGCCCAAAATTGCTCCCTCGATTCTGGCCGCCGATTTCTTGAAACTGCACGAGCAAGTGCAGGCGGCCGAGCGGGGTGGCGCGGATCGCTTTCAGGTGGATGTGATGGACGGCGTGTTCGTGCCGAATATCAGTTTCGGGCTTCCCCTCGTCGAAGCGATGCGCCGTGCCACGACACTCATGCTCGAAGCGCATTTGATGATCGTTAACCCCGACCGTTATCTCGACGATTTTGCAAAGGCGGGTGCGGATTTGATCATCGTGCACCAGGAAGCCACCGTTCACCTCGACCGTTCGATTCAACACATCAGGCATCTGGGCAAGAAAGCGGGGGTCGCCCTCTGTCCGGCCACGCCCGTGCACACGCTGAACGAAATTGCCGAAGAACTGGATCTGGTGTTGGTGATGACGGTCAATCCGGGCTTTGGGGGGCAAGCGTTCATCGACTATACCCTGAGAAAAATCCGGCAAGTGCGCGAGATGCTGGATGCGCGTAATCCGCAGTGTGAGGTGGAAGTGGACGGCGGCATCGACTTGCACACCATTCGCGCGGCGTATCAGGCCGGCGCACGCGTCTTCGTCGCGGGTACGTCGGTGTTTCACAATGCCGCGGGGCCAGGCGCCGGTGTGCAGAGTCTGATGAAAGCGGCCCAGCAGGACTGACGGGGCGGGTTGTCACTAGACAGAGCCCAGTCTTCTGACAAAAGGAATTTAGAGGCAAGAAAGGAGAAAGCCTATGCAGCTCGGAATGATCGGTCTTGGAAGGATGGGGGGAAACATGGTGCGCCGCTTGATGCGCGGGGGGCACACGTGTGTCGTTTATGATCGCAGTGCGGACGCCGTCAATGAATTGGCGGGCGAAGGCGCGATTGCCGCATCGTCGATGGATGAATTCATCGGAAAATTGAAAACGCCTAAGGTCGTGTGGTTGATGTTGCCGGCGGCGTTGGTCGATGCATCGCTCAAGGATTTGGGCGCGCGCCTGCAACCTGGGGATATCGTGATCGACGGCGGCAACTCGTACTACATAGACGATATTCGCCGCTCCAGGGAATTGGCGGCCAGGGGCATCAAGTACGTGGATGTCGGCACGAGCGGAGGCGTGTGGGGGCTGGATCGCGGCTATTGCATGATGATCGGCGGGCCGACTGATGCTGTCCAGCACCTCGACCCGATCTTCAAGACGCTGGCGCCGGGACGAGGCACGATCGATCGAACGCCGGGCCGCGAAAAACTCGGCGGCACTGCGGAAGACGGCTACCTGCACTGCGGGCCGAACGGCGCGGGACACTTCGTCAAGATGGTCCACAACGGCATTGAGTACGGCATCATGGCTGCCTATGCTGAAGGCATGAATATTCTCAAGCATGCCAACGTGGGCAAACAGAATCAACAAGCCAGCGCCGAAATGACACCGCTTCGCCATCCCGAACACTATCAATACGATATAAATCTGGCCGACGTTGCCGAAGTGTGGCGGCGCGGCAGCGTCATCGCGTCGTGGCTGCTCGATCTTACCGCGATTGCCCTGGCGGACGACCCGACTCTCGAACAATTTGCGGGCCACGTGTCCGATTCTGGCGAAGGCCGCTGGACCATCCTCGCCGCTGTCGATGAGGGTGCACCCGTGCCGGTCTTGAGCAGCGCGTTGTATGCACGTTTTACCTCGCGCGGCGAAGCGGATTACGCCGACAAGCTGCTGTCGGCCATGCGCTTTCAATTCGGTGGGCATCACGAAATGCCGAGCCATTAAAACTGCCCAATACTTCGATGGGATCCGCGATGAAACCGTCAAAAAGGAAACACTGGGTATAAGAGGAGTCAACTTCGTTTGGCGTTTCTTGGAACTGAATAGTTGAGGATGGGTGATTATGGCAAAAGAAGACACACCCGAAGAAAATGAACGCTTAAAACATTTCATGGAATTAGCAACAACCATTATTATTGCACTGGCAACGATATCTTCAGCATGGTGCGCGTACCAGGCCACACGATGGAGTGGGATTCAGGCATTTCAGCTCAGTACGGTGAATACCCTGGAGCGCAAGAGTTCGGAAAATACCATACGCGCTGGACAAATGCGCGGGATGGATTCGATGCTTTTTATTGAGTACCTCAAAGGCAAACAACAACACAATGATTCTCTTGCGGATTTTTTTTACAACCGCTTCAGACCGGAATTAAAGCGGGCAACCGATGCATGGCTTGCCACAAAACCATTCCAGAATTCCCAGGCGCCGCTGCATCCTTTTGTTACGGAGGAATATCGCCTTGAACTTGAACAGGAAGCAAAACGCCTGCGCGAAGAATCAGATCAGAAGTTTGAGGAGGCAAGACAGGCAAACCAGAATTCTGACAATTACATCATGCTCACGGTGCTCTTTGCATCAGCCATGTTCTTTGGTGGTGTCTCAACGCAATTTAAAAACAGAAATTTCAGAATTGCGATGTTAGTCATTGGCGCGTTAATCCTCTGTGCTGCTCTTGGAGTTTTGTTTACTTATCCTATGGCAATCGAGTAGACAATTTGTGTTTTTAAAAGGATTTATCGAGTCATTAAGTAAACTTATAAGCACCAAAATAAAAAGACGAAAACATGATCCAGGCAATTTTTTGGAGGATGAGCAATGAACATCATTATGTTTGGTAAGCGAATTCTTAGATGGATAGCGACGCTTGTAGTATGCCTGGTGGCAGTTATTTTCACAATTATCCTGATTCGCGGTTTTGACGCCAGGCACATGCCGGATTTAAAGATCTGGCATACGGCACGCCTGTATCCTGAATTCAGGGCCAGTGACATGGAACCATTCCCGCTATGTTGAAGGGGGTTACCTGGAAGGATTGGGTGGCGGCTGCAGATTTAGCAGCGCAGCATGTCCGTGCTGTGACAGGTCCGGATGCACCCTTTTTCCTCGGCGGTTATTCCAATGGAGGGTTGATCGCCACGTATTATACACTCAATTGTGTCAATGACGGATCGAAGATAAAGCCACAAAAACTATTCCTTTTCTCACCGTCCATTGGCATTACCCGGTTTGCAGCGTTTTCGGGATGGCATCGGGCGCTAAGCTTTATTCCATACTTTGAAAAAATTGCGTGGCAGTCCATCGAACCGGAGTATGACCCATTCAAGTACAATTCGTTTCCCAAAATCGCCGGTCATCAACTGTATCAGTTGACACGGGTGACGCAAAAAAAGATTGAGCAACTGAAGAAGAACGGAAAACTGGAACAGCTTCCTCCCGTTCAAACGTTTTCTTCCGTGGTAGATTCCACGGTGCTCACCCCTTCGCTGGTGACACATCTTTATGATCATCTCAAACCAAACGGGCACGAACTGATTCTTTTTGATATAAATCGTTTTTCCGCGTTAGAGCCATTTATCAAAGACCGCCATGAAGCTTTTTTAAACAGTCTTAAAGGGACATCTGCTCTTCCTTATGCATGGACGCTCATCACAAACCAGGAACCAGACACCTTGCAGGTCGTTGCCGAGACGCGCCATGCCGGTTCAGATTCTGTGACCCGTGAACCCCTGAATCTTGAATGGCCACGGGGGATTTATTCTCTTTCACATGTAGCGGTACCCTTTTCCCCTGAAGATCCTCTCTATGGTGACCGGGAGGACTTGAAAAAGAAAGGCCGTTTCGTTTTGGGGATGGTTGAACCGCGGGGGGAAAAAGACGTTTTGCAAGTCCCGGTCGATCAGTTTATGCGTCTTCGCTATAACCCGTTCTTTTCTTATATGGAGCGCCGCATCGTGGAATCGATGGAACAGTAGATCGGGAGGATCGTTGTAGTCGTGCAGCCAGCAAATATTTAATCAAGTAATGGCTACGCACAACGTACTTTCATTATTTTTCAGTCCTGTAAATAAATTTATTGTTTTGAAGCAGGCATCATCCGCCGGGATATCAGACGGTATACTACCAGGGAACTGACCACTCCCGCAAAAAAGATCACTATCAAAAGAGCGCCGGCGCGAAACAGCTTGGCAACAATACTGTCTGCCTCCCTTCTTACGTGGGTAGCGGTATGTTCTAATTGACCAAGCAGGCCGTTGATTCTTGATATCTCCCCCTTAAGAAAGGGGGATTCAGGGGGGGTTGTGTTTTGTTTCCATATTTTTCAAACCTTATTCAATAACTCTTGGATTTTATTTTCGTAATCACGGTACTGCGGAGAATTGTCTGTGACCTACTTCGTCACCGCGATTGATTTCCTGAAGAGCGCCAGGCTATATGCAAAAAACCCCAGACCGATGGCAGTTACCATGAGGAACTGCAACCACACCGCACCTAAGCCGCCGCCACGATAGATGATCACCTGCGAGAAGCTGACGAAATGCCGTGTAGGCAGGAAGAACGTTATGTACTGCAACCACCTGGGCTGGCTCTCGATAGGCGTATTGCCACCCGAAAGAAGCTGCATCAGGACGACCACCAGAACGATGAGGAGCGCAAACTGCGCCATGGATCGAGAAATTGTGCCCAGGAATATTCCCAGCGCCGTCGTGTAAAACAGATAGAGCACGACGCCACAGAACCACAGCGGAATCGAGCCGGCGAACGGCACCTGCAGCACCGCCTTTACTATCAGAAAGAGTGAGAAACCTGTGGCGACGAGAATCATCAGGCCGTTGGCCCACACCTTCGCCATCGCGATTTCGAACGCAGAAAGCGGCATCACCAGCAGGTGTTCCAGCGTACCATGCTCGCGTTCTCGGATTACCGCGGCGCCCGTCAGGACTACCGTTAAAAGGGTCACCTGATTGATGATGGCCACTATGCTGGTAAACCAGGAGGATATTCCATTCGGGTTGAACATCCGGCGAACGATCAGATTGACAGGCTCCTGTTCCTTTTCGTCCGTGCGTTTGAGAAAGGATGCGATGCGCTGATTGATGATGTTCTTAATGTAGTCCGCGCCTATGCCGGCCTGCTTCATCGCGGTCGCGTCTATGTTCACCTGAATATCCGGATTCCGGCCGGCGCGAAGATCCAATTCGAACATGGTCGGGATCACGACCACGAACATGAACTGGCCTCTGTCCATTGCGTTTTCGACCTCCCTGGCCTCAACATACTGAGGGTTCTGAAAATATGGCGGCAGGAAGGCATTGAACAGCTCCTTGGACAAGGCCGAACCGTCCTCATCAACGAAGGCGATAGATGCGTTGTTGACCTGCGTCGAAGTGCCCGTCGCCTGGACGTAGATAGCCATAGTGAATGCATAGCAGAGGAAGAGCACCATTACCACGTCGCTCAACAGACTGACAATTTCCTTGAGCCCAAGCCAGAGAATGTTCAGGAGTGACCTCATCTCTATTTCTCCTGTTTTCTCATACTTATGACGCTCACCGTCAGGAGAATCGGGATGCAACAGGCAAGAAAAATAACGTCCTGCATCAGAAAGTCAACCCCGAGCCCCTTGGTGTACGCGCCTACGCTGGCATGCATGTAGTAAGATGTCGGCCAGATCGAGCCGATGAACCGGGCTCGACCCTCAAGTGTCGAGACCGGCTGTAACAAACCGGAAAATTGTGTAGTCGGCAAAATAGTCAGAATTGCAGTAACAAAGACGGCCGCGACCTGGCTGCTCGTGAACGTCGAAATTAACATGCCGATGCCGGTTGTCACAATAAGGTACAACAGCGTGCACAGAGTCAGCATGAGGAAACTTCCCTTGATGGGGACGCCGAAGATGACCAGCGCCATGGCGACCAGGATAAAGTAGTTCATCATGCCGATCACAATGTAGGGGAGTTGCTTTCCCACGAGGTACTCCAGCCTGCCTGTTGGCGTGACATAGAAGTTGATGATTGAGCCAAGCTCCTTTTCGCGCACGACGCTAACCGCCATGAGCACCGCCGGTATCAATACCAGCAGCAGGGAAGGAACACTCGGTACGATCGAGTAAATGCTTTCGAACGTGGGATTGTACATAAAACGTGTCTGGAAATTGGCAGTGTACTTCTCATGACCAGAGGACAATTCGCTGGCGGGGTCGCGCAGCAACGTATCGTGCACCCCTTTCGCATACTGTGCGATTGTCTCCCCACGGTATGGGTCGGCCCCGTCCACCGCCACCGATACATCCGGTTGGGAGCCTCTGCGGAAATCCCTGCCGAAATCCGGCGGAACTTCAACAACCAGCGAGATGTCATTCGATTGCAGCCTTTCCAGCGCCTCCTCGGCAGATCTGATTGGCGGCGTAAGACTGAAGTAACGCTGAGACCCCGTGAACTGTTCCAGATACAAACGGCTTTCCGGTGACTGATCAAGATCGAAAGAGGCATAGCGAATGTGTTCGACGTCGGAGGTGATTCCGAAGCCAAAGACGATCATCAGTAATAACGAACCAATAAAGGCGAAGGCCAGTCGCACCGGGTCACGGCGGATCTGCATAGTTTCATTGTTCGTGTAGGCGAGCATCCGAACAAGGCTGAACCAGCCTGCGCGGTGATCCGGCACTGTTGGTTTGGTCGCAGGCTGCTTGCCAGAGGATACGCTGATTGACGTCTTGTCCTCGTCCTTGTTCTTATTTTCACCTTTGACCGCGGCGTCGCCAATGGCATCCTCCATATAGCCAATGAAGGCATCCTCGAGGGTATCGGTGCCGCGCTCCTCTATGAGTTTCTGAGGGGCGTCGCACGCCAGCACCTTACCCGCATGCATCAGCGAAATTCGGTCACAGCGCATCGCTTCATTCATGAAATGCGTGGTGACGAAGATCGTCACGCCCTGTTTCCGTGAAAGATCGATCAGGAGTTCCCAGAAGCTGTCCCGGGCCACCGGGTCAACCCCCGATGTGGGCTCATCCAGAATCAACAATTCCGGCTCGTGCAGAACGGCGACCGCCAGTGAAAGCCGCTGACGCATGCCCAGAGGCAGGTCCTCGGCCAACGAATCGAGATATGGGCCCAGACCGAATTTCTCCACCAACTGCCCGATGCGTGCTTTGGCCTTTTCAGGTGGGATGTGATACAGGCGTGCATCAAGTACCAGGTTCTGGCGCACGGTCAGTTCGCCGTAAAGTGAGAATGCCTGCGTCATGTAGCCGATGTGATTACGCACCTCGATGCTTCCGGCTTCGACAGACTGGCCGCCGAAGAGCGTCGCGGTACCTTCGGTGGGGGGCAGCAGCCCCGTCAACATCTTCATGGTCGTGGATTTACCACAGCCGTTGGAGCCCAGGAAGCCGAAGATCTCGCTGCGTTCGATAGACAGACTGACGTGGTCAACCGCAGTGAAATTGCCAAAGCGGCGCGTCAGGTCCTTGGCCTCGATGACGATTTCCGATTTGGTTTCTACCCGAGGCGGGATGGTTACCTCTTTGTGACCGGTGCGTTTCTCCTCCGGCAACAGGGCGATGAAGCATTGCTCCAAATCTTTAGTGCTTGTCCGCTCCATCAACTCCGCCGGTGTTCCTGTCGCCAGCACACGTCCGGCATCCATCGCAACGATCCAGTCCCACCGTTGCGCCTCATCCATGTAAGCGGTGGAAATGACGACGCTCATGCTGGGGCGGCCTTCACGGATATCATCAATGAGCTTCCAAAACTGCCGGCGGGAGAGCGGATCGACGCCGGTGGTGGGCTCATCGAGGATGAGAAGGTCCGGTTCGTGGACCAATGCGCCGCAGAGTCCCACCTTTTGTTTCATTCCGCCCGAGAGCTTGCCGGCAGGACGGTCGGGAAACGGGCCGAGTCCGGTGGCATCGAGTAGTTCTTTGACGCGGCTCGGACGCTCCGCAGCGGATAGTCCGAAGAGCCTCGCCATGAAGTCAACGTTCTCATGAACGCTGAGCTCCAGGTAGAGATTCTTGCCCAGGCCCTGGGGCATGTAGGCGATCCGCGGGCACACGGTATTTCGGTGCCGGACATCAGCGATGTCCCCGCCCAGGACAGTTACTTTCCCTTCCTGCAGTTTCTTGGATCCGGCGACGAGGGCCATAAGCGTGGACTTGCCGACGCCGTCAGGCCCGATGATGCCAACCATGAGGCCGCCTGGAATATCGAGGGAAATGCCATCGAGCGCCACAACGCTTCCATAGCGATGGGTGACGTCCTTAATGGAGACCACCGGCGTGCCAGCAGATTGAGACGCGGGGGGCAACATATATTTTAGATCTCCTCCTGTTTATAGAGTATCAAATGTATACTGAGAAGGTTCATAGTTGTGATTTTATTTTGAAATTTCTAATGATAGATTTAATACTATTCAATGAAAGCGCTATGAATCCCGTAGGGATGAAATGATTATAGACGATAGCATAAAAACCCGGCGATAAACCCCAAAGGGGTGATATAATCGTTTTTCCGTGAAATGCCCGGCGCGTTCATTATGTCATCCCCTTGGGATTGGGTGTTGTTTTCGGTTTTTTCATCTATGAATCATTTTACCCCTTCGGGGTTCTTGTCTTCATATTTTGAATAAATCACAATGAATGAACACGTTTAGCATAGTTTTACACATCACACTGTTTTTATAGCCTTTCCATCGCCAGGCTTATCAAACGGTTCAGCTACGGAAGTCTTTACCAGTAAGGCTTTTTTATAACCGGTACATCCCGGGTTGGCAGCGGTTTTAAATCCTCCGGTTTCGGTGACGGCGGCGGCAACAAACGGCCCCAGTTGGTCCGTTTTTGCATCTCGGTTAGCGCACTTTCTGCAATAACTGGTTGGCCCTGGCGCAATTCCCAGCCCCCGCCCAACGCCTTGTAAAGGGCAATCAAATTCGTGGCAATGGATGAGCGCGTCTCGGTCAAGCGGACATCCTCCTGTAATAAAATGCGTTGCGTATCTAACACGCGCTGATAATCCACGGCGCCTTCCCGATATTGCACCAAGGCTATCTCCACCGATCTCTGGGCAGCATTTACGGAGTTTTGCACAAAAGCTGTGGCTTCCTGGGCTTTGAGAAAGCCAATCAAGGCGTCTTCCGATTCCTGGGCTGCCCTAAGCACAGTGTTTTTGTAGTTGACGAGCAATTGCTGAAACCGTGCGTCCTGGACGCGTACATTGTTCTCTATACGTCCGTAATTGAAAAAGGGCCACTGAACCGCCGGGCCAAAGGAATAGAAGAAGCTGCCTGAGTCAAAGATATTATCAAAGTGCGTATTGTTGGACTGCACCCCACCCTGGCTGCTGCTCTGAAACCCGATCTCACCAAAAAGCGAAAAACTGGGATAGAGATCCGCTTTGGCAATGCCAATACGGGCACACTGTGCAGCGGCAGAAAGCTCCGCGCTCCGGATATCCGGACGCCGCCGCAGCAATTCAGCCGGTACGCTGACGGCCACTTCCGCAGGCGCCGTTGGAATCCCTTTCTGGCCGTTCAGGAATGTCTGAATTGCGCCCGGCGGTTGCCCTAACAGCGTGCTCAAGGCGTTTTGCGCCTGCCGCAGCCCGCTTTGTAGCTGGGGTATGGAAGCCCGGGTACTTTCTAATAACGTGCGGGCCTGCGCTACATCCAGTTCCGTGACGACACCGTGGCGGAAACGAGACTCGGCAATCTTTAGCCCTTCCTCCTGAAGTTTGACGTTTTCACGGGTTAGTTCAATGAGTACCTCAAAGGTTCGAATCACCGTATAGGTGCGGGCGACTTCCGCAGTGAGCGAGACAAGCGCGTCATCGTAGTCAGCCTCCGAGGCAATCAAACTGGCGTGGGCTGCTTGCACGTCCCGCCGAAACTTGCCCCAGAAATCCAATTCCCAGACCGCATCAAAACCAACCTGATAATCCCAATAATTTCGGTCCCTAAAAGAACTATTGGGCGCATTTTCACTAATACCCTCCCTGGTTGCACTGCCAAATACCTCTTGCTGCTGGGGAAACTGCTGGCCGATGGCAATACCTAACCGGGCACGGGCTTCCAGAATTCTCAGACCAGTAATCTGCAACGGAAGGTTTTGCTGATAAGCGAGTTTGATTAATTGATCTAATGTCAGGTCATTGAATGCTCTCCACCACTGGCTGGCAACGGCAGCCTGAGTTGCGACCCGTGAGTCACCTTTCTCGCTCCAGTTTTCCTGAATTTTGGCTTCAGGTTTCACAAAGTCGGGTCCTACCGCACACCCGCTCAGCGCCAATACCATGCTCAGGAGTGAAGCCGTACCCGCAATGGCCCAATGCCTTCCGTATATCGTTGGCTTTGCATCGTTATTGCACATCAAGGCACCTCCCTGGGGTGTTCAATCGCCTTTGAGGGCAGCGTCAAGAGATTCTGCAGCCAGTGCGGCCAGACAGCGGATTCATCCACCTTGACATATCCGACACCCCGGACGCCCGTCTTGACGTAATCCATGTAAGCGACGGCCAGCTCTTCAGGCACCTGTATCTTGACGCGGAACATCAGCTTCTCACGCTCGCTGCGTGTCTCGACCTGCTTGGGAGTGAATTGCGCCTCCGGGGACACGAAGCTCACATACCCGGCCGCTGCGAGGCCGGGAGCATGGTCAAGGGTAATCCGCCCTTCGACGCCAATCTTCAACTTGGCGGCCTGTTGTGCGGGAAGGAATATCTCCATATAGATGTCTTTCAAGTTCACTAACGTCAGTGCTTTCCCGCCGGGAGCCAGGACCTCGCCAACCTCGGCCAGGCGATAAAGTACTCTTCCGCGGACTGGGGACCTGAGCGTCGCATCGTCGATGCGGGTCTGGATCGTCAATACGTTTGCCTGCGCGACTTCGACCTCTTGCCTGGCGGTTTGCAGCCTCGCTTCCTCTTCCGCGAGTGCGGCCGTGGTTGTTTCCAATGCCGTCCTGCGGACATCGTACTCACGCTGCGAGCCGGCGCGTTCTTCGACGAGTTTTCGGGTGCGTTCGACCTCTATCCTGGCAAGTTCAATCTCGCTTTTTGCCCTGGCGATGGCGGCGTTGGCGATCGCCAGGCGCTCCTGCGTGGCGGCGACGTTTGCCTTGGCCTGAGCCAGCTCGGCATCCAGCGTGATAGTGTCCAGCCTTACCAGCACCTGACCAGGTTCGACACGATCGCCCTCATCGACGAGGATTTCCTTGACCCTGAGCGGTTCCTTGGCGGCGACATCGACCAGTTTGCTCTCGATCCGGCCGTTACCCGAGGCGATCCCCTCCGGCAGCGCGTATTTCTTTGACTTCCAATACTGATAACCGAAGAACGCAGCGCCCGCGACAACGACTACCGGAATGATCCACATCAAAGACTTTTTGGAGATAATTTTGGACATAGAAGACTCCTGTGATTTTACTGTTCTATTTTTTTCTTTTCAGTAACTGTTTTTATTTTTAATTCAATGCGTTTCCTCATGATAACGCTGCATTTTTGCAACAAATTATTTTAATCCTGAAATAAAAAGGGTTGCAAGTTTTTTACCTGTAGTAACCGCAAAAAAACAAATTGTTACTCTCGCCTTTTTTATATAAGCTTGAAGCCTGTCTGCCTGCAAAGTTCTTTACGTTTTCTCCTTCTTGTTGTGCCATGTCGTGTGGCGCTCATGTATGAGCGCGATCGCTTCATCGGCATTCGCCACGCAGCGCGGGATCGTCATGTCGAATCCGGCATGATCTGAACCTATTGCAATACGCATGTCTCACCTCAAATTTCAATCATATCGTCCAGATTGGGGCACTCTGACCGCAAGCCATGCTGTGACCGGAGCGCACTCTTTTCCGGTTTTTCAGTTTTCGATAAATAGTTACGAAATTTTCAATCTTTGCAGAGGCAATTCATGAATTGCCTCTACATAACAATGAAAAAGGTGCCGAATACCTAATTCACCTGTTCGATAGATTGCCCACGTCCTTTGACTAATACGGCCAGGTCCAATTGGCGATCTCCGGCCGGTCTGTGCCCTGCTCGTGCGCGTAGCGCAGGTTATCTATGATGGCATTCTTCATTTGCTCCTTTAAATGCGCTGCCTTCGTGCGCAGCTTCGGCACCCGGTCAATGATGTCGATGACCAGATGGAAACGTGATGTTTCATTCAGCATCGCCAGTTCGAGCGGAGTATTGATGTTGCCCTTTTCCTTGTAACCACGCACGTGCAGGTTATCATGTCCCCTGAAACGGTACGAGAGCTTATGGATGAGCCACGGATAGCCGTGGAAATTAAAGATGATGGGCTTGTCCGTGGTGAACAGGCTATCGAACTCGCGCTCCGTTGATCCGTGCGGATGCTCAGATGCTGGCTGCAGCTTGAACAGATCCACCACGTTGACGAAGCGCAGCTTCAAATCCGGCACCCGCTCGCGCAAGATGGCGGCTGCGGCTAACGCCTCCATGGTGGCAACGTCGCCGCAGGAAGCTAAAACTACATCCGGCTCCTCGCCCGCATCAGTGCTCGCCCGTCCCCAGATACCGAGGCCTTTGGCGCAGTGAACGATCGCCTCGTCTATAGCAGTAAACTGCAGATGCTTCTGCTTGTCGGCAACGATGACGTTGATATAGTCGGTGCTGCGCAGGCAGTGATCGGCGACAGCCAAGAGCGTATTGGCGTCGGGCGGCAGATAGATACGCGTGACCGACGGGCTCTTGTTGGTTACAAGGTCAATGAATCCAGGGTCCTGATGAGAAAATCCGTTGTGGTCCTGGCGCCAGACCGTGGACGACAGCAGGATATTCTCGGAAGCGACCGATGCCCGCCACGGCACGTGGTTTTTGCAGATGTCCAGCCATTTGGCGTGCTGATTGAACATGGAATCGATAACGTGGGCAAAGGCTTCATAGGTATGAAAAAATCCGTGGCGCCCCGTAAGCAGATATCCTTCCAGCCAGCCGATGAGTGTGTGCTCGGAAAGCATCTCCATAACGCGGCCATCACGAGCGAGCTCGCCGCCGTCGGCATCCTCCGGCAACATATCCGCCATCCAGGTCTTCTTGCTCACCTCGTAGATAGCCTGGAGCCGGTTAGATGCTGTCTCGTCCGGGCCAAAGACGCGGAAGCTTGTCATGTTGTTCTTCATCACGTCGCGCAGGTACTCGCCGAGGGGTTTGGTGTTCTCGTATTGCACTGTACCGCGGGAAGACACTTCTACAGCGTATTTGCGAAAATCAGGAAGCTTGAGTTCTTTGCGCAGGAGTCCGCCGTTGGCATGCGGGTTGGCGCTCATGCGCCGATTCCCCCTGGGCGCCAGAGCCTTGAGTTCTGGCGCGAGCTTGCCGCCCGCATCGAACAGTTCCTCGGGCTTGTAGCTGCGCATCCAGTCTTCCAGAAGCTTTAAATTCTCCGGATTGTCGCGCACGTCGGCAAAGGGCACCTGATGCGAGCGCCAGAAACCTTCCACTTTGTGTCCTTTTATCTCCTTCGGTCCGGTCCAGCCCTTAGGGGAACGCAGCACGATCATGGGCCAGTGCGGGCGGAAGGGGTTATTCGATTCCCGTGCCGTTTTCTGCTGGGCACGGATCTCGCCGATTGTCTCTTCCAGCGTAACCGCCATCTTTTTATGCATCTCAGCAGGGTCGCTCCCTTCAACGAAATAGGGCTTGTAGCCGTAGCCGACAAACAATGCTTCCAACTCCTCGTGGCTAATCCGTGCAAGGATCGTTGGGTTTGCGATCTTATAGCCATTGAGGTTCAGGATTGGCAGCACTGCGCCGTCGCGCACCGGATTGATAAACTTGTTGGAATGCCACGCGGTAGCGAGTGGTCCGGTTTCCGCCTCGCCGTCACCCACCACGCAGGCGACGATGAGATCCGGGTTGTCGAGCGCCATGCCGTAAGCGTGCGAGAGACTGTAGCCAAGTTCTCCGCCCTCGTGGATGGAACCAGGGGTTTCCGGAGTGACGTGGCTTCCGATATGGCCGGGGAAGGAGAATTGCTTAAAGAACTTCTGCATCCCATCCGCATCCTCGCTCTTGTCCGGATAGATCTCGGAGTAGGTGCCTTCGAGATATGCCGGCCCCAGCACTCCGGGCGCGCCGTGGCCAGGCCCGGCCACAAAGATCACGTTGAGATCATGCTTGACGATCATCCGGTTGAGATGCACCCAAACGAAAGATAGCGCAGGACTCGCGCCCCAGTGGCCGAGCAGCCGGTGCTTCACATGCTCCGGCTTCAGGGGCTCCCTGAGCAGAGGGTTGTCTTTGAGATAGATCATGCCCACGGAAAGATAATTACACGCCCGCCAATAGGCGTTCATCAGTTCCAGCTCTTTGTTCGTTAATGGATTTTCCATTGTACCTCCCCTTTTTCTTGAGTGTCTGCAAGGATTGAAAAGCGTTGAAAATAGTCATATTCACGCCATGTATTGCTTTAAAATTCACTCATATCAGTAACTATTCAGCGTAGCTGAATAGTTACTCATATCAGGTGTAATTGCTTATCATAATCGTTCCCATACCAGACATTTTTAGTAAAATTATACAACCCCCGCCCTTTTTTAAGGTGGATTTGTTTGCGACTTGGTGGTCGGTATGAGGCAGATCGCTATCACAGGTAACCATTATTTTTTTTAACCTATGTTACTGAAAATCGATACAAATTTTCTCGCTCATCTCTCGTCCCAATATCCTATCCTGGGTTTTGAGTTTAACAGCACTCGGCGGCTTTTCCTGCACAACACAAAACAGTGAGTTTATGCTTTACCATGCCCGCAATAGCCTCCCTGGCAGGGCCAAGATACTTGCGAGGGTCGAACTCGTCGGGCCTTTCGGCAAAAACCTGCCGTATACTGGCAGTCATCGCCATACGCAGATCTGTATCGATATTGACCTTGCAGACCGCCATTTTTGCCGCCCTGGAGATAGCGCTCTCAGGCACACCCATTGCATCAGGCATCTTCCCTCCGTACTTGTTGATCAATTCCCTGAACTCAGGCAGAACACTGCTTGCCCCATGCATCACCAGCGGAAAACCGGGAAGCTTTTTGCCGACAGCCTCAATTACGTCAAAAGCGATTTTCGGTTCGGTTTTGAACTTGTACGCACCATGACTGGTACCACAGGCAATGGCAAGCGAATCGCAGCCGGTCTTTTCAACAAACTCGACAGCCTGGTTTGGGTCGGTCAGGTGCTTTAATACATCATCAGCGCTTACGCCGACAACATGCTCTTCGATACCGCCGAGCTGACCTAATTCGGCCTCAACGACCACTCCGCGGGCGTGTGCATATTCAACGACTTTCCTGGTAAGCCTGACATTCTCCTCAAAAGGGAAATGGGAGGCGTCAATCATGACGGAAGTATAACCATCATCAATACACTGCTTGCAAAGTTCAAAGGTATCGCCGTGGTCAAGGTGTATGCAGACAGGAATATCAGGGTTTTCCTTCACAGCAACATCAATAATAGCTCTCAGATAACTTATGCTTGCGTATTCACGCGCCCCTTTTGAAATCTGGAGAATAACAGGCGCCTTTTCTTCCCGAACGGCAGCTATGATACCCTGAATAATCTCCATATTGTTGACATTGAACGCGCCAATGGCGTAGCCGTTCTTGTAAGCCATCTGAAACATTTTCTTTGATGAAACAAGCGCCATAGAAACTCCTTTCCTTAAACCGTATCTATAGTCAACATCTTAAATACATATACCTAGCGCAGCGAAGCCGCAACCAATTCTCCGTTGTGAAAGCGGGAGATTGCTTCGGAAAATACCCTCGCAATGACACTGGCTATGCCTTTGATGACATAGTGTGCGTTGTCATTGCGAGCGAAGCGAAGCAATCTTTCTCTCATAAACAAACTGTACGTCCTGATAAGGGATAAATAGGGTTGTGAAAAAACTTATAAAAAAAGAAGTTTTTACACAGTAATACTATAGATCGTCATTGCGAGCACATTCGCCTTGCTCGAAATGACCGTTTTGGTTGTTTTCATTCAGACCCTATCTCTTACAAGCATTCCAACCTTCTCTCTCTTAGTCATGATTTGTTCCTGCGATAGCGACGTATCAGATTGTTTGTCGAACTGTCATGGGCAAGCTCAGGTTCCGATTTGCTCTCAAGTTCGGGGATGATGCGCTGAGCCAGCACCTTGCCCAGTTCGACACCCCACTGGTCGAATGAGTCAATCTGCCAGATAACACCCTGGGTGAAGACACAATGTTCATAGAGGGCAACGAGTTTGCCCAGTATTTCTGGCGAAAGCCGGTCTGCCATGATTATGTTCGACGTCCGGTTACCCTCAAAAACCCGATGCGGCACGAGCCAGTTCGGTGTTCCTTCGGCCTTTACCTGTTCCGCCGTCTTGCCGAAGGCCAGCGCCTCGGCCTGAGCAAAAACATTCGCCATCAACAGATCGTGGTGGCGGCCAAGAGGGTTAAGCGATGTATCGAATGCTATAAAATCACAGGGAATAAGCCGAGTCCCCTGATGAATCAACTGATAGAAAGAGTGCTGGCCGTTGGTGCCCGGTTCGCCCCAGTAGACCGGGCTGGTCTGATAGTCAACCTTGACTCCATCAAGCGTAATATATTTGCCATTACTCTCCATGGTCAATTGTTGAAGATATGCCGGAAAACGGTTGAGGTACTGCTCGTAGGGCAAAACTGCAATAGTATGGGCATCAAAAAAATCGGTATACCAGATGGTCAGCAAAGCCATAAGCACAGGCAGGTTGCGATCAAACGGCGTGTTACGAAAATGCTCATCCATCTGATGGAATCCGTCCAGCATCGCGCTGAAGTTGTCCGGACCGATGGCAAGCATCGTCGAAAGGCCGATCGCAGAGTCCATCGAATACCGCCCGCCGACCCAATCCCAGAATCCGAACATATTAGCCGTATCGATGCCAAACTTCGCCACCTCGGCCTCGTTCGTCGAAACAGCGACAAAGTGCTTCGCTATGGCCTTTTCATCTCCATCAAGCCCTTTCAGCAACCACACACGGGCGGTTTGGGCATTCGTCATGGTCTCTAATGTGGTAAATGTTTTTGAAGAGACGATAAAAAGAGTCTGTTCGGGGTCGAGGTCTTGAACTGCTTCTGCGAAATCAGTGCCGTCGATGTTTGAAACAAACCGGAAGGTCATGCGGCGGTCGCTGTAATGCCTGAGCGCCTCATAGGCCATTACCGGCCCAAGGTCCGAGCCCCCGATGCCGATATTGACGATGTTACGTATGGATTTCCCCGTATGGCCTCTCCATGTGCCTTGCCTGACGCGGTTGGAAAAGTCAGTCATCTTGTCGAGTACTGCATGGACCTCAGGTACCACATTTTTGCCATCAGAGAGAATAGTTATCCCCCGTGGGGCTCGAAGTGCCACATGCAAAACGGCCCGGTTCTCCGTGATGTTTATCTTCTCCCCGCGAAACATGGCGTCAATTTGCTCGCGCAGGCCGGATTCCTCAGCCAATTGAACAAGGAGTTTGAGAGTTTCATCGGTAATGCGATTTTTCGAGTAATCCAGGTAAATGCCTGCTGCCTCGGCGACCATACGCTCGCCGCGTTTTGGGTCGTCGGCGAAAAGCGTGCGAAGATGCAGGGATTGAACTTTTTTGTAGTGGGTGTTCAGTGCTTTCCATGCCGCACGTTTGCTGAGCGGCTTAATGTGTCTTGTCATATTCATTCCCCGTTTGCTTTTAATATTCTATTTCGACGAGACTCCCAACGCATCGTTCACAATCTGTTGAGCCTCATCTACAATGATGTCCAGATGCATTTGATCCTTAAAGCTCTCTGCGTAAATTTTATAAATGTTCTCGGTACCGGATGGCCGTGCCGCGAACCAGCCGCTGGCGGCAACGACCTTTAAGCCGCCGATCGGTGCTCCGTTGCCGGGTGCAGATGTCAATTTTGCGGTAATTGGCTCACCGGCCAGTTTCGACTCTTTTACGTTGGCTGGCGACAGTCTCTGCAGTTTTTCTTTTTGCTCAGGCGTAGCGGGCGCATCGATGCGTGTGTAGTAGGGTGTGCCAAACTCAGCAGTAAGCTCGCTGTAATGCTCGCCCGGGTCCTTGTCAGTGCGGGCGGTGATCTCGGCCGCAAGAAGAGCCATAATCGGCCCATCCTTATCGGTCGTCCATACCGTGCCGTCCCGTCGCAAAAAGCTTGCGCCGGCGCTTTCTTCGCCGCCAAAGCAGTATGAGCCATCGAACAGTCCCGGTGTAAACCACTTGAATCCCACTGGCACTTCGGACAGCCTGCGGCCCAGCTTTTGCACCACCCGGTCTATCATACTGCTGCTCACCAGCGTCTTTCCAACCACAGCGTGCGCAGGCCAGCTGGGGCGATGTGTGAGCAGATAGCGGATGGCCACGGCTAAGTAATGGTTGGGATTCATCAAACCAGCCGATGGCGTAACGACTCCATGGCGATCTGCATCCGGGTCGTTGGCAAAGGCAAGTCGGTATTTATCCTTGAGGCTGACAAGACGCGTCATCGCGTAGGCACTTGAGCAGTCCATACGTATCCTGCCGTCGTGATCGACTGTCATAAACGAGAAAGTCGGATCGACATTCTGATTTACCACGGTGATGTTCAATTGATAGATGGAATTGATCCGTTCCCAGTAGGGTCCCGATGCTCCGCCGAGCGGGTCAACGCCCAACTTGAGGCCGGCCGTGCGGATGGCGTCCATATCAATGACGCTCTGCAGGTCATTGACATAGGGCAGGATTAGATCTTCCTGATGGGTACTCCTGGCTTTGATTGCTGAAGTGAACGGCACGCGTTTTACATCAACGTTATTCTTTCGGAGTAGATCATTGGCTCGATTTTGTATCCACTTGGTCACATCCGTATCAGCCGGGCCGCCATTGGCCGGGTTGTACTTAAACCCTCCATCCTCAGGCGGATTATGTGACGGTGTGACAACGATACCGTCAGCCAGATGCTCCTTGCGCCTGAGATTGTAAACGAGGATAGCCCATGAAATAACCGGCGTTGGCGTGACACCGTCATTTTGCTGGATGACAACCTCCACATTGTTGGCCGCCAACACTTCCAGCGCTGTTCGCTGTGCCGGCCCGGATACGGCGTGTGTATCCTTGCCCATGTAAAGCAGCCCATCGGTACCTTTACTGTGCCGATAGTCACAGATAGCTTGCGTAATAGCCAGAATATGTGACTCGGTGAAAGTGCCGTTCAGTGGCGACCCTCGATGTCCGCTGGTGCCAAAACTGACCAGTTGACTGTGGTCCTGCATATCAGGGCGACGCTTATAATACTCCTCTATGAGCTGCGCCACATCAACCAGCATCTCCTTCGGCGCCAGCTTGCCTGCAAGTGGAGAAGTCGACATAATCATAATATTGGTACGAAAATAGGATTACTGAGTAAAATCTTCCTTTTTAAGTAATTTTTTTACAACCACCTTTACTCCCTTTTCGTTCGACTGAGTGCTCACGACGAAGTTTAAGGGGAACTCCGAAATCCCCCTTAGTAAAGGGGGACTTAGGGGGTTGTTACTTTAACCATGTGTTTTGGTTGCGGCAAAACCGTGCCAGGTTATTCCATCCTTATCCTGTCTTTGATCTATAGTACCGGACACAGCACCGGACACGGCTTCACCTGCCAGATATCACTGGCATAGTCAGCAATCGTGCGGTCACTGGAAAATTTTCCTGAACCAGCCACATTCAGAATGGCCTTGCGCGCCCATCCATGACGGTCGGCATACAAATCACACAGCCGCTGATCCGCCTCAAGATAGGACCTGAGGTCCGCCAAATGCATATAATAGTCACCCCGGGTCAAAAGGGTATCGCGCAGCGGCGCAAAAACGCCCGGCTCATATCGGCTGAAATGGTCAGAAAAAATCAAATCCAAAGCAGCTCGTGTTTCTGCATCGTTATCATAGTGCCAGTGTGGATTGTACCAGCCGCGGCTGTCAGCTACCTGCTGAGCAGTCAGACCAAACAGGAAAAAGTTTTCCTCGCCCGCCTCCTCTGCCATTTCAATAGTCGCGCCGTCGCGAGTACCGATTGTCAGCGCACCGTTCATCATAAACTTCATGTTGCTCGTGCCGCTGGCTTCATAGCCTGCCGTTGAGATTTGGTTAGAAACATCACTGGCAGGTATGAGTCGCTCCGCAAGTGAAACGCAATATTCCGGCAGGAACAGGACTTTAAGTCGTCCGCGCATCGCAGGGTCGCCATCGATGGTACTGGCAAGGTTGTTAATGAACTTGATAATGACCTTTGCCAGGCGGTAGGCAGGCGCCGCTTTGCCAGCGAAGAAAAACGTTCGCGGTTCCATGTCCAATCCAGGATTTGCGCGCAGCCTGTTGTAAAGTACCACGATGCGCAGCGCATTGAGCAATTGCCGTTTGTATTCGTGGATACGCTTGACCTGGCAATCAAAGATGCTGTCCGGATCCACCGTCTGACCGCTGGTCGATTTGAGCCAGTCGGCAAACTGCGCCTTGGCCGCACGTTTGGCCTTGAGGAAGGCATCGCAAAAACCCTTGTCATCGGCAAGCGGTCTTAGTTTGACCAGTTGATCAAGGTTAGTGATCCAGCCATTGCCGATAGCCCTGGTAATCGTATTGGCCAGTATCGGATTAGCCAGCAGTAGCCACCGCCGCGGCGTAACGCCGTTCGTTTTGTTATTGAAACGCTCTGGAAACATTTCGGCAAAATCCTTAACCGTCATCGTGCGCAAGAGCCTGGAGTGAATCGCGGCCACACCGTTGGTGCTATGCGAGCCGACTATGGCCAGATTGGCCATGCGAATTTTGCGCACGCTGCCTTCCTCAACAATACTCATACGGGCAATACGTTCCTCATCGCCGGCAAATTGAGCACGAACGTTATCGAGCAGGCGGCGATTTATTTCAAGAATGATTTCCAGCAGGCGAGGAAACAACATTTCAAACCACACAAGCGGCCATTTTTCAAGGGCTTCCGGCAACAGCGTGTGGTTCGTATACGCCAGGGTCTTTTGGGTGATATTCCACGCCTGGTCCCATCCGAGATGCACCTCATCAAGCAGAATCCGCATCAGTTCAGGTACCGCCATCGAGGGATGCGTATCGTTAAGCTGTATGGCAACTTTCTCGGGAAGCGTATTCCAATCGGCATTGCTGCGCTGGAATCGACGCACAAGATCAGCCAGCGAGCAGGCAACAAGAAAATACTCCTGTATAAAACGCAACCCCTGTCCCATACTGGTGGTGTCGTCGGGATAAAGTACCCGTGTGAGCGATTCGGCCGTCAGCGTCTCAGCCAGGGCGCCGACAAAGTCGCCGCTGCTAAATCGCTGAAAATCAAAATAATCCGGGGCAGCAGCAGCCCAGAGCCGTAGCGTATTGATCGTCTTGCCGCCATATCCTACTACGGGGCGGTCAAACGGGATACCGAGCAGCCTGGAAGGCTGACCGGCAATCGCACGCAGCGAACCGCCACGTATCTCAAACGAGCAGTTCAGCCTGACCTCAACCATATCCTGCGGCCGGGCGACTTCCCATGGGTCGGGCCGGCGAAGCCAGTTGTCCGGCTGTTCGTACTGCCAGCCATCCCTGATGGACTGCTTGAAAATGCCGTACTCATAACGAAGGCCGTAGCCCATGGCCGGCAACTGCATCGTGGCCATAGAATCGAGGAAACACGCCGCCAGGCGTCCAAGACCTCCATTCCCCAGTCCTGCATCAGGTTCCTGTTCGAGTAAGCCGGGCAAATCAATATGCTTCTGCTCGACGGCTTGTTTGGCAAGATTATCGAGCAGGAGATTCGTAACATTGTTGGCCAGAGAACGGCCAATGAGAAATTCCATGGAAAGATAATAGATGCGCTTCGGATTCACACGATGATACGTATCCTCCGTGCGTATCCATCGTTGCGAAAGAATATCACGCACCGAACGGGCAAAGGCTTCAAATTGTTCCCGTGCGCCGGAAGTCTTCAGGTCTATAATGTTATCAAAGATAAGGTGCCGCTCATAGAACGCATTGTCAGTACCTGAAAATTGAACCGGCCCGCACCCATATTGTTTGAGGAGTTCCGATTTGGCAATCTGCCCCGCCGACACCTTTGTGGACGCTGCCGTACTTTTTGTACTCATCTCAATATCCTTTCTGAAGTTACCTTTTTTTACCACTGGACACCCGCAACCGGATATATTACGTACCGACGTGATGATCATCATTCCACAGCCGTACCACCGGATGTGAAAGATCATGTTTATAACCCAGTGCGCTCAGGCTCGCGGTGCTTAGCAGGAAATACGCACAGGAAACCGATGGCTCAAGTCCGAGCCATCGGACCGTAAGGACTCTGATAAAATGCCCGCTCGAAAAAACCAGCACATTCCCATTAACCTTGCGCACTCTGCCTATTACCCGATCGGCCCGCGCTGTAACCTGACCTGGTGATTCTCCTCCGGGACAGCCGTCACGGAAGAGCTGCCAATCCGGGTGTTGGGCATGTATCTCGCTGGAGAGGTGACCTTCATATTCGCCATAGTTCCATTCGACAAGGTCCTGATCAACCTCAGCCACAGCCCCAAATCCGGCCAGTTCACATGTCCGCACAGCCCGCTGCAGCGGACTGGTAAACACCCTGGCAAAAGTTATACCTTTCAGACGTTCCCCAAGCCGGCGCGCATTTCGCTCGCCGCGCTCAGTCAGCGGCAAATCAGTAAGACCCGTATACTGCCCTGTCAGGCTCCAAGCCGTTTCACCATGTCTGGCGAGATAAACGATAGGAAGCTCTTCACTCATGATTTCATTCTCCTTTATCTCAAAACGGCTCCACGACTCTGAAAAGACAAAATCCCTGTCTGCCTGATAGGTAGGTGAAGCACGAATTCGTAAGTCAACTTAACCCTGACAGGGTTTAAAACCCTGTCAGGGTTAATAAACAAAAAAGCCTTACTGCAAAGATATTTACTTTAAATATCTTCGGCAGTAAGGCTGTCTTTTGGAAAAAAGCGCTTAAGCCGTTGGAACAGTTTCAACGGCTTAGCAAGACCCTTTACTTTGCGCGCCCTGATTGCTCAGGGTCTGCCTTTATCGGGATATTTTGAATTTTGTGTGTCTATTTAGGCAATTTCGATTAATAATATTAGTAACATTAATAAATAATTTTTGTCAAGCAAAAAATAACAGTACATAAGAATATATTCTCGCAGAAATAATGTGTCAAAGAGGGTTTGCAATCACTATTGAAAATTGTATAATAAAAAAATGTCACTATAAGGCTTTTCCTTATACTTTCGAAGGAAATATGGTACCTAAGAGCCATGGCATACCGGAGAAAGGAGAACACATGACTCATGTTGACACAAAGGGTCGAAGCTCGCCACTCGGCGCAACCGTTTACGAAGACGGCGTTAACTTCAGCGTTTTTTCCCGTAACGCCACAGGTGTAGATCTGTTGTTCTTTGACCACGAGGACAACGACATGCCGGCACGCATTATTCAAATTGATCCCTGGGCCGGGCGAACCTATCATTACTGGCATGTCTTTGTACCAGGCGTACGGGACGGACAACTTTACGGTTATCGGGTACGCGGACCGTATGAACCCGACAAGGGGATGAGATTCGATCCATCCAAAGTTCTTCTCGATCCCTATGGCCGCGGTGTAGTTGTTCCCAGGAATTACAGTCGTAGCGCTGCCAGCCGAGAGGGCAATAACGCCGCTGTGGCGATGAAAAGCTTAGTGGTCGATACTCGTAAGTATAATTGGGAAGGCGACACGCCGATTAAAAGGCCGTCATCGCGCACGATTATTTATGAGATGCACGTACGAGGTTTTACCCGACACCCCAGTTCAGGCGTCTCCGAAAAGGCACGCGGCACTTACGCCGGGTTGATTGAGAAGATTCCGTATCTTCAGGAGCTCGGTGTTACCGCGGTCGAATTGCTGCCGGTTTTCCAGTTCGATGCACAGGATTGCCCGCCGGGACTTGTCAACTACTGGGGCTATGCACCGATATCTTTCTTTGCCCCGCATCAGGCATACAGTTCGCGGCAGGATCCGCTCGGCCCCGTGGACGAATTTCGCGATATGGTCAAGGCGCTGCACCGGGCAGACATTGAGGTCATTCTCGATGTCGTGTTCAATCATACCGCCGAAGGCGACCAGTCCGGGCCAACGCTGAGTTTCCGTGGATTGGACAACAGCATATACTACATCCTCGAACAAGATTGTTCTCGTTACGCCAATTACAGCGGCACGGGAAACACACTCAACGCCAACCATCCTATCGTGCGCCGCATGATTATGGATAGTCTCCGCTATTGGGTCGAAGAGATGCACGTAGACGGCTTCCGCTTTGACCTCGCATCGATCCTCGCACGCGACATATCAGGACACCTGATGCCAAACCCGCCGGTGCTCTGGGATATTGAGTCGGATCCGGTTCTTGCAGGCACAAAGATCATCGCCGAGGCATGGGATGCTGCCGGCCTGTATCAGGTGGGCACTTTTGTTGGAGATAGCTGGAAAGAGTGGAATGGACGATTTCGCGATGATGTTCGCAGCTTCTTTCTCGGCCAGGATGGTTCCATAAAGCACTTTGCCGACCGGCTGATGGGGAGTCCACAAATATATGGTCATGAGAACCGCGAGGCGGAACAAAGTGTCAACTTTGTGACCTGTCACGATGGTTTTACGCTCAATGACCTCGTTTCCTATAACAACAAACACAACGAAGCCAACGGGGAAGACAATCGTGACGGCACGAATGACAATCTGAGCTGGAACTGTGGCGTCGAGGGACCGGCGGATGATCCGGCGGTGGAAAAACTGCGAAACCGCCAGATAAAAAACTTTTTGACTGTCACGATGCTGTCGCTTGGTGTACCCATGATTCTGATGGGCGACGAAGTACGGCGTACCCAGAATGGCAATAATAACGCCTATTGCTTAGACAACGAGATCAGTTGGTTCGACTGGACTCTGATCACAAAGCATGCCGGTCTGCACCGGTTTGTGAAATTGCTTAGTGCACGGAGGAGACTGAGGGAGGTGGAGCACGAATACCGGCGCGTAACCCTGAACCAGTTGCTTCGTGACGCCAATAAATTATGGCACGGGACAAAACTTGGTCAGCCGGACTGGGGGCATCATTCGCACAGCATAGCATTCACTGCGGAGATAAAAACACAAAGGATGCTCCTCCACATGATCTTGAATGCATACTGGGAGCCGCTCGACTTTGAACTGCCGCCGGCAGAGAACGGGGGAAAATACCCCTGGCATCGATGGATCGACACTGCCCTCGATTCCCCAAATGATATCTCCGAATGGCAAACATCACCGCTGATTCCAGATCATCCCTATCGGGCCGCACCGCACTCTGTGGTCGTACTATGGAGAAATACATCTAACGACTAACTTGAGGTTTAGGATATTCCTAAAACGATTAACCCTGTCAGGGTTTTAAACCCTGACAGGGATGTCTCACGGATTTGCGCTTTCATGACGTATCCTTTCTTCATTGGCTCTGAATTTCCGCGATGAATCCCTGCGCTCCGGTCTGGATGTTGGTGGCGTTGGCTTCGTCGGTGTCAATGTGCATCGCAAGCCGGTAACCCGGCGAAACCCGAACCAACACGTCGCCGAACTCCAACTCACGGTCGCCGGCCATGCGCACGCACACGACCGACTTGTCGCGTACGCCATAGCGGAGCGCATCATCGGGTGTCATGTGTATATGTCGCCAGGCGCAGATGACGCCTCGCTCCAGTTTCACACTGCCGGCCGTGCCTTCAAGCGTGCAGCCAGGCGTGTCCTTGATGTCGCCGCTCTCGCGAATCGGTGGATGCACGCCGAGTTTGAATTGTTCGGTCATCGCGATTTCGACCTGCGTAAACTTGCGAACGGGGCCGAATACGCGGACCCGTTCGATGCGGCCTTTTGGCCCGACGAGGGTGACATGCTCTTTGCAGGCGAACTGACCGGGCTGCGAAAGGTCTGTGTGCGGTGTGAGCTGATGTCCCTTGCCGAACAACGCCTCGACGTGTTCCTGGGTAAGGTGAATGTGATGGGCTAGCACCTCGATCATGATTGGTTCTTGCCGCCTCGCTTTGAGCACGCCCGTGACGTGTGACCGGCTTAACGCCCGCAACGCCTCGCGTGCCATCATCCGTTCTTCGTCGGTCGGTACGACCAGCACCGTCACCTTCGAGTCGTCCGTTGAGATGCGGCATACTTCATCGAACCCGCGTGCGTCGCGGTTGAGTTGTTCATCGAGACGGATGCCCATGCAATCCAACCCCTGCAAGGCAAGCGCACGCACCATGGCACTGCCTTGTCCGACGCCTCCGGTAAAAACTACGGCATCCAATCCGCCCATGGCGGCGACGTATGCACCAATATATTTGCGGACGCGATAGCAGTAAGTCTTCAGCGCCACCAACGCGCGCGGTTCGCCTGCCTCGGATGCCTTGAGGATTTCACGCATGTCGCTGGAAATGCCGGACAGACCGAGCAGGCCGCTCTTTTTGTTGATCAGTTCATCAATCTGCTGGACGGTCAGGCCCGCTGTCCGTTCGAGAAAGGTGATCACACCCGCATCCACATCCCCGCAGCGCGTCCCCATAATCAGCCCCTCAACTGGCGTAAACCCCATCGTGGTATCCACCGAGCGTCCATGGTCCACGGCACACAATGAAGAACCATTGCCGAGATGACAGCTTACGATTTCGAGTTCGTTTGGTCTCCGCCCCATGAACTGCGCCGCACGGAGGCAGACGTACGAGTGCGACATGCCATGAAAACCGTACCGGCGCACGCCCTGCTTCTCGTAGTACTCGTACGGCAGTCCGTACAGATACGCATATGACGGCAACGTATGATGAAATGCGGTGTCGAACACCGCTACGTGCGGCACAGCCGGCAACAGTCGGCGCATCTCTCGGATGCCGGCGATATTGACAGGATTGTGCAACGGTGCGAGCGGACTCAGCGCATCGAGCCGCGCAAGCACGTCGTCCGTGATAAGCGTCGCTTCAGTGAAGCGCTCTCCGCCATGCACCACACGATGCGCGACAACGCTAACTTCAGGTTCGTCCCGCAATGCCTCCACCATCGCCGCCATTGCCTCGGCAAATCCGGATCTGGGCAACCCGCGCGTTACTTCACCCTTTGAACCGCGATGAACATGGCGCGTGCCGTCCAGCCCGATTCGCTCGACCTGGCCACGCACGTGCCGGGCGTCTTCGGTGTCGTAGTAAGTGTATTTCAGCGACGACGAACCGCAGTTAATTACGAGAATGTGTTCCGGCCGTTCTCCCCTGAGCTTGAAACCGTAGGGATCGTCGCCTTGCCGAAGCGCCGCGGCGGCTTTCGCCGGGTCGGCCATCAGCGTCTTGAACCGTTCGGAAATTGTCCGTGAAATGTGCTGCACGGCCTGCGGTTCGGCAACGATGATCGATTGAAACACCGAGACCGGGATGAACAGCACCTCGCACCGCGTCTCGGCGATGAGTTCGGCCAGCGTCTTCTCGCCCGTCATCAACGCCAGTTCTCCAAATGTGCTGCCCGCTTCGAGCCGTCCTAACTCCAGCCGCGTGCCACCGTCGGCAATTACCGATGCCGTTACCGTACCGGCCAAAATCACGCCGAAGTGAGTAGCCTCCGCGCCGTAATGCACGATGGCCTCGTTCGGCTCGAATGACACGACACGCGAGCTGTTCACGAGTTTGTCCAACAGTTCCTCCGTAAATCCGGCAAACAACGGGATGTCGGATTTCAGGCGCCGGATTATTTCTGGTTTGGCTTTGATCATGACTATGCCTGCTTGTCTGTTTCGGTAATCGCGGCAATCTTGCCGAGTTCGAGAACTTGATCGGACGTGGTTTTCACAAACACATGGATCAAACGCGCGACCAATCCGTCCTGATGATAGGATATTGACTTTTCACTTTAAGGTTACTGTTCATTAAAACCAAAAAACGAAAAAGATTGCAAGTTATAATACAGGAGATTCCGAAACAAGTTCGGAATGACAAAACGCAAAATGTCATGCTGAATTTATTTCAGCATCTCCTATCAAAAAATACTCTTCCTACTCGTTCTGACTAAGGAAATAAAGAAGGGTTTCATTGGCGCCGAAAAAAATGAAGGCATCGGCGGGAGCAGCGTTTGCCACAAGGTTATCCTTCGCAGGTTAGGCGTAGATTTCTTATCACCCATGGTGTCCAGACAGCCAAATCTGACGATGCTCCCGGATGAGTGCAATCGCTTCATCGGCATTTGCCACGCAGTGCGGTATCGTTATGTCCCCGGCGTTAGCCAAAGGTGGGTCGACAGAGAGCATGGAGCTGCGTGCCCACCCGATAAGTCCCGGCCACATTTTTCCCACGAGAATCAGGGGCGTGTTCTCAAGGTGACGTACCTGCAGCAACTGCCAAATCATCATCGTTTCCAGTACCGTACCGATTCCTCCGGGCGCAACGATGAAAGCGTCGGAGGCAAGCACGAACTGGTGCAGGCGCGTAAAAAAGGTCCGATGCTCGAACGCCTGGGTAACAAACGCATTGACCTCCTGTTCAAAGGGTAAATCAACCCGGATTCCAACGGACCGGGCACGTTCCGGAGAGGTAGCAGCTCCTTCGTTAGCGGCCTGCATCAACCCTGGGCCGCCGCCGGTGATGATATCGCAGCCCATCTCGGCCAGAGCGGCGGCCGCCCGCTTGGTCTCTTCGTAACCGAACGTTCCCGCCTTCGCCCGCGCTGAGCCGAAGATGGTCACGCGGTAACAGTCGCGCCGGGACGGCCTGAGCCGTGTAAGATTGTTGACCACGTCCCAAAGGCCGAGGACTGAGTTCACGATAACTTGCTTCACTCCTTCCTCGTCGGCCAGACTGACTACATCCGGTTTTTGCATCATCGAATCATTCGTGTTCATCGTTCTGCTCCTTAAATAAAGCCGAGCTGAGCACACCCTGGGTGTGTTCGGCAACTATTACCTCCTCGTTACGATAAAAGTAGCAAATAAGTATATTATGTACGTGTCATTGCGAGCGACAGCGAAGCAATCTTAAGTCTTTCGGGAACAGGAGATTGCTTCGTCGCTCCACTCCGCGCAATGACAATTTTTGCGTATAAATTTACTGAAACGCTATACTTGTTGGTATTGCCCCCGGTCTTTCCTTCGCCGCCTCTTCCGCGCTACAACACGAGCGCCTCAGTAATGGCTTTTTGCAGCGTAGCAAGTCCGGCACCGACATCTTCTTCAAGATGAACGCGTAAGGCGCGGCGGCCCCGCTCCAGCAGGACCTGAAAATCACCTCGGGCCTGGGCCGCCTTGACCACACCAAAGGTGTACTTTTGTCCCGGCACGGGAAGATCGACAGCGTCATTGCATGTGATCTGCAGGAATACGCCCGTGTTTGGCCCGCCCTTGTAAACCTGTCCTGTTGAGTGGAGGAAGCGCGGTCCGAATTGCAGACACGTAGCTACGCGCCTGGTATCGCGAACGCCATGTCGTATTGTCTGTAATACCCGCTCGTGCGCCTCGTTCATCTCTATATAGGCGAGAAGCGCAAAATAGTCACCGGTGCTGAGACGGTTCAGGTGTGCCTTGAGATATCCCGCCAGCGTCGGGTGATCGCTTACCATCTTCGTTAATGCGCCCGCATTTTTCTCATCCGTGAATAGCTGAACCCTCTCTGCGGTGAAAATCGGAATCTCTTTGGGCAACGTCCCGTTTCTTTCATACTCGGCGGTCAGCTTCCGCGTCGAGGTCTTGCTCGCTTCTACATCCGGCTGATTAAACGGGTTAATGCCAAGGATGGAACCGGCCGTTGCTGCTGCGATTTCCCAGCGGAAAAATTCCTCACCCAGATCGTAAGGATCGTTTACCTCAATACGCACGACCGGGTAACTGGCTTGTTCAAGCCATTCCATGGATTTGTCCTGAGCGGTGTCCGGAGCCGAACGTAATCTCAGATAGACAAATATGCGGTCACGAGCATACACCTCAGGCTTGCCGAGCGCTTCGCGATCGATGGGAATCAACCCCTTGCCCTCTTTGCCTGTTGATGCGGCGATCATCTGCTCGATCCAGGCACCAAGACCGTAAATGCCCGGCGAAGTAATGATCGTCACCTTATTGTGACCGAATTGATTCGCAGCTATTCCGAGGATGGTACCGAGCATGACACCAGGGTTTTCTTCAACCGGAACCGATGGCATGCAGGCATAGACCATCTTTTCAGCCCGATCCAAAAACTTCTCAACATCCACACCCATGATAGCTGCGGGGACCAGCCCGAAATCAGAGAGCGCCGAGTAGCGCCCGCCGATATTCGCCCAGCCGAAAAAGACATGCCGAAAGCCATCGATTTCAGCAATCTGCTGGATCTTTGTACCGGGATCGGTGATGGCGATGAAACGACTGCCGGCCTCTTTCAGGCCAACGATCTGCGCGACACGGTCAAAGAAATACTGTTTTAAAATGTTGGGCTCAAGCGTCGAGCCCGATTTGCTCGATACGATGAAGAGCGTGTGTTTCAGATCGACTTTGTTCTCAAAAGCCTTCACCTGGGCCGGCTCAGTGGAATCGAGAACATAAAGTTCCGGAAAACCGCGGATCGTGCCAAAGGTCATCTTTATCACTTCGGGAGTGAGACTCGCCCCTCCCATACCCAGCAACAGGACATGCGAGAAACCCGCGCTCTTTGCCATTTCGGTAATATGGGTTAAACGCTGGATATGGGCCAACTGATCGTTTGCAATGCCGAGCCAGCCAAGCCATTGCGCCTCATCCTTGCCGGTCCACAGCGACGCATCCCGGCCCCACAGCCTTCTGACCTTGCCCTGCGCACGCCACTCTGCCAATGAATCTTGCACCGCACCGGTCAGGGGCTCGGGTAGATGGTAAGTCGGCAAGTTGATTATTCCAGCCCCCGCTTCCTTGCTTTGCTTCTCCACTGCCTTCAGCAGCTTTCCGAAGGCGCCGGAGAAAAGCCGTACGCCCTCGTCAAGCAATGTATCGGTCACGTCTTTCATTGAAATCCCGGCTTCGGCGAGCGCGGTCATGGTGTCGTAAGAGGACTCGATATCTTCCATGAGGCTTGAGCGTGGCCGCCCGTGGTCACGAAACGCCTCGAAGGTCGTGGGAGGAATCGCATTAACGGTATCGGGCCCAATGAGTTCCTCTATGTAGACAACGTCGCGGTAGCGGGGATTCTTCGTACCCGTGCTGGCCCATAGCAAGCGTTGCGTTTGAGCACCCTGTCCTGCCAGTGTCTGCCATCGCTGTCCGCTGAAGAGTTCCTGATAACGCAGGTAGGTGAGCTTGGCGCTGGCGATCGCCACCTTACCAGTAAGGCCGCGCAGAAGTTTTTCCTCTCTCGCATTTGTTGTTCCCTGCAACCGTACCGTAATAAGCCCGTCGATCGCGCTATCGATTCTGCTGATAAAGAAACTGGCAACGCTGGCCACCCGCTTCAGGTCGCCGCCGCTGGCGGCAAATTTCTCCAACCCCGCAATATATGCTTCCGCCACCTGCTCGTAAATATCGTGTGCGAAGAGCAACGTTACATTGACATTGATGCCTTCGCTGATGAGTTGATGGATGGCAGGAATGCCAGGGGGCGTAGCCGGAATTTTGATCATCAGATTATCGCGCCTCACCGCTTGCCATAACCGCCGGGCTTCTTCCATCGTACCCGCTGTGTCATGTGCGAGCAACGGCGAGACTTCGAGACTAACGTATCCGTCACGCATTACCGTCTCCTCGTACACGGGGCGCAGCGCATCGGCAGCGTCCTGAATATCGCGGACTGCGATTTTTTCATAGAGCGTCTTCGCATCCGTCGTCCGCGCCTCCGGCGCCTCAAGAATCTCCTTGTAATCGGAACTCCCGGCGATGGCCTTTTCGAAAGTCGCTGGATTAGAAATCACGCCCCGCAGGCCATCTTCGTCAATCAGTCGGCGCAGCTCACCACTGGTGATTAAACTGCGGCGTATGTAATCGAGCCAAACCGACTGGCCGAAGACCTGCAACGCGCGCAGCCGGTTCTCCAGTGCCGTCATCTTGGCGAGCCGCCGCAGATGACGTCCCTCACCGGTGAAGCTTGCGTTTAAGAACGCGCGAATCAGCTCGCGGGCGAGTTCAATGCCGACGACACGACCTCCGAGCACCAGCACGTTCATGCCATCATGCTCCACGCCCTGGTGTGCCGAGTAGGTGTCATGGCAGAGGCCGGCGCGAATACCGGGAATCCTGTTCGCGGCCATCGATGCTCCGACGCCGCTGCCGCAGAGGAGGATGCCGCGTTCGGCCCGGTGTTCGCGCAGGGCTGTGCCGATAGCTTCAGCATAGTCCGGATAGTCCACGGGATCTTTGCTGTAGGTACCCACATCAAGGACATCGCGGTTCTCCTCGACCAAAAAGGCTTTCACCGCCTCCTTCAGCTCGAATCCGGCATGATCTGAACCTATCACGATGCGCATTGATTACCTCGCTTTAGCGATCTGCTCCCTGGCTGCCACTATGATATTTTCTGGAATAAATCCGAACTTCTTCTGCAATTCTTTCAGCGGCGCCGATGCCCGCCTGGAAATGCTCACACACCCCTTTGGGGACGAGGAACTCAGCATCTTCCGGCCAGCCGTAATGGCGTTTGGCCAGCTTAATTTCTTCCTTGCCCAACGGTTCCCCATGCGCCGCGCTCGTATCCTGTTTGTTCGGCGCGCCGTAAGCGCTTAATATCCTCCAGCGTTACGGATAAATGTCCGAGCGTTTCATAGTCGGGATTGACCGCTTTCACGCTGGTCAAGTGCAGCATGGCATAGAGCAGCATAGAAGCATGTCCTGCCGACAACGCGAAACGGTCACGGTTGGGCCAGATTGGATGGCCGGGATCGAAGCGTAAAAAACGTTGCCACAGACAATAGACCACCGGAGCCAGCGCCATCGGTGTTCCCGGGTGGCCGGAGTTTGCCTGTTGCACGGCATCCATCGACAGAGTGCGGATGGTGTTCACGCACAACTCGTCCATTGTGTTATTCATCGTTTCGATATCCTCTCGTCATTTTTCTGACTCCTGGATGCTCGCTCACGCGCCATGTGCTGCCCGGAATTGGGGTTAGAGCGCAGGGCCAATTACACGCCGGGTGGATGATAGGAAATTGCTTTTTTATTTTGAGGTTGTAATGTATAAAAGCAAAAAATGAAGAAGATTGCAAGTTTTTTTGATTTTTTCAGTAAAAAATGATAAAAAATGGTAATATCATTTTTCGGATTAAAACAAAATGGAAATAATCGCACATAATTGGTTCAGAATGCAAGACGATCGGCTTGCTCTGAATAACAAAGAGAGATATTCTCTATGAAAAGAATTGGGTTCTTTCTGGCTGCAGTTAGTATCCTTTTTCTCAGCTTGATGCTTCCATCAATTGCGCAAACAACCTCCGTCAATCAGTCCCAGGCAACAGTTTTAGGTGATCAACAGACGCCTTATCTCCTGAGTTTTGCGGGGATATTTACCTTTTTCTTCCTTATGCTGGGTCCTATCAAGATTTTGGTTCCGTTTGTAAAGATGACGAAAGATACTGATACAAGGTTTCGGCGTAAACTTGCGCTCATGTCTGCCCTCATCTCTACCATTGGCTGTCTTGTAGCAGCTTTTATGGGTCAAAGGGCTATGAAATCCTATCATATTTCACTTTCCGCCCTGATGCTTGCGGGGGGAATAATTCTTTTCCTGGTAGCTTTACGAATGGTCATGCAGGTGTATTCGTACACCCCCGGGAATGAAACACCACCACCCACCCCAACGCTCGCTATGGCAGCTTTTCCACTCTCTTTTCCTATGATTGTCACCCCATACGGAATTGCAATTCTTATCATACTCATGGCGGCAGCACAGGAAGCCGAACGGCAGATCGGGATTATTTGTATACTGTTCGTGATAATGATGTTGAATCTCCTAACGATGCTGTTTGCTCATACAATATTAAAGTTTATTGGCGTTATAACCCTGCTAATCCTTGGCAGCGTGCTCGGGGTGCTGCAGGTTGCGCTTGGGATAGAGATAATTCTTCAAGCCTTAATAAAGATGGGGGTACTCTCAAAAGTTTTATGAATCGGAGGGGAGATGAAAAGTAGCTGCCGAAGGCGGCCTAATCCTAATGTAAAGGAGTAAGGTGGTATCTATGTCATTTGAAGTTATCAGTTCATCAGGTAATCTTATAAGCATCAAGATATCGGGTGAATTAAAAAAGGCAGAATTGGATCGGATGCAAGCATCTGCTACAGAATTTATTAAGAGAGAAGGAAAGATAAGGATACTGGTGTTCCTTGAGGATTTCCTCGGATGGGAGCGAGGCGCTGATTGGGAAGATGTGAATTTCCAATTAGAGCATGACAGAGATATTGAAAAAATCGCCGTTGTTGGAGATGAGAAATGGAGGAACTTGGCTCTGGCGTTTACCGGGAAACCTTTCCGCCCGGTTAAAATAGAGTATTTTACTCCTTCACAACTCGACCAGGCGCGTGCCTGGATTGCATGAGCGAAATTATCCATAGTTCCGCGCTTTAGTTTTATCGAACGAATAAGCGACGAAAACCATCTTTGCTTGCATACTGAAAAAACTTGTATTCTTCAGATATTTTTGTTCTACTGGTAAAACGAAAGGGAAAGAGGCAATTTCCTATTGCCGGGTCAGACACGGGATCAAATAAACTTGCCGCAAAGCCATTAGGTATTGCAGAACAGTGAGGTTACGATACGAAAAATAGTATAGGTGGAACAGGAAACGTTCTATTTAAAGAAATGACAAAGGGAGGAAACCAATGAATACAAAAAGGAAATATAAACTCTTTGGGGTGGGATTCGTGGCGATCATGGTATGGGCTATCACTGCAACCGCGCAGGACAAACCGGCGGACGACATGCAAATAGTCATCGAGAAGGTACGCGCTGACAAAAAGCTCCTTGTTGCAGAGAACATGCAGCTCACGGAGACTGAAGCAAAGGCCTTCTGGCCGGTCTATAATCAATATCAGGATGAACTGTTCCTTCTTCGCGTGCGTACGGTGAAATTGATCAATGACTATAGGGATGCCTATGAAAATATGACCAATGATACTGCCAGGAAGCTGCTTGATGAGTACATGAGGATCGAGGCCCTGGCGCTAAAGCTCCGCAAGGCCTATCTTCCAAAGTTCCGCGAAGTATTGCCAGAGACCAAGGTGATGCGCTACTACCAGATCGAGAACAAGATCCATGCGGCGCTGGTTTATGAAATCGGTGCAAGCATACCACTCATAAAAATGGATAAGTAATCATTCAAAAAGGAGAATATAACCATGAGATACGTTCATCTGACAATTATTCTTTTCATGCTTGCATGTACTGCTGGCATATTCATGTGTGTGAATCCCGCCGGAGCTGCAACCGCGGAAGAAATTGACCGTGATGCCAGGAGCGCCCTTGAGAAACTGTATTTGAAATCTCCTTCAGCGAAAGCGCTGGGGGAAAAGGCGAAGGGCATCCTCGTCTTTCCGCGCATTGTCAAAGGCGGATTTATTGTGGGTGGACAATTCGGTGAAGGCGCTCTCCTCAAGGATGGAAATACTGCCGGATATTATAATACCGTCCAGCTTTCGTATGGTCTGCAAGCCGGTGTACAGAAATACGGATACGCGCTGTTTTTCATGAGCGAATCTGCGATGTCCTGGCTCGACAAGAGTGCCGGCTGGGAGCTTGGCGTTGGTCCGAGCATTGTAGTTGTGGATATTGGCGCAGCCGGGGCGGCGACAACCACAACCTTGCAATCACAGATCTATGCATTTTTTTTCAGTCAGAAGGGATTGATGGCAGGACTCGGCTTGCAGGGCACAAAAATCACAAAAATAGATAAATAATTGTTGCTTCGTGTCCTTTTCAAGTGGGCTTTGTCGTGAGCGCCCATCGCCTTCACTGTGTCCGTCCCCTGAGTTCCCAGCTGTGAGGGGGCTCAGGGGTGAGACTCCACTTGATCCCCTACCGCTTGTTAAAACACCCAAGGAATATCAGCTATTTCAAACAGAAAAATACAGTAATTTGATTAAAGGCACGGTGGATCACAGCGGATTCGATACAGTTTTTGAGATGAACAATTTTCTATTTAACGGGAAAGGGGAATTCCCATGATTCGCACAGGTCGATTCCCCTGTGCATTGTTCCTTATATTGATCACCGGTCTTACTGGTTGCACGGGCATTGGGCCACGGTCCCTGTCCCGGGATCGATTTGATTATACCACAGCCATTTCTGATTCCTGGAAGGACCAGATGCTTCTGAATATGGTGAAGCTACGCTATGCCGATGCCCCTGTTTTTCTTGATGTGAACTCTGTTATCAGTCAGTATGCACTGGATGGCGTAATCAGTTTGAATAGTTCCTGGAGTAGCCCCAAAAGTGGGTTTGGTGGAGGTAATATCTTCGGTATAGGAGGCATTGGAAGATACTTTGACCGTCCCACCATAACATACAGTCCCATGACAGGAGAAAAATTTGCCCAGACCCTGATGAATCCCATTCCACCCCCTTCTCTCCTCAGCCTGGTTCAAAGCGGTTTTCCCATCGATCTTGTTTTCAGGCTCTGTATACACGCCATTAATGGGATACAGAACCGTTTCGGAGGAGGGGCGAGGGCGCGCCCGGCAGATCCAGAGTTCTATCCTTTGCTTGAGAGGATGAGGAGAGTTCAGAATGTCGGAGTTATGGGGATGCGGATAAAAAAAGCAGACAAAGAAGAGGCATTTCTTGAGCTTTTTTTCCGCGAGAAGGCGGATCCCGCGATGGAGGCGGATATCCTTGCTACCCGAGAGGTCCTTGGTCTCGACCCCCACACACATGAATTCAGGGTAATCTATGGCTCTTTTTCCACAAGTGACAAAGAGATCGCTATCCTCACCCGGTCGATTTTAGAAATCATTTCTGATCTGGCTTCTTATATCGAGGTGCCCGATGGGCATGTGGCAGAGAAGCGCGTGAATCCAACGCTGACGGATCAGCCGGTTACCGGCACCCCTCCTGCGCCTCTGATTCGGATACACAGTTCTCAGGAAAGACCTTTGGATGCCTTCATTTCGGTTCCCTACCGGGGTTACTGGTTTTGGATTGATGATAAGGACTTTCCGTCCAAGAGATTATTTTCCTCCCTGTTGTTTGTCTTTACACTCACGGAGACAGCAGGTAAAGAAGGCGCTCCGATTGTGACGATTCCTGTTGGGAATTAAAGAGATGTTAGAATATAAATTTTAAAACAACGTAATTTAATGACATTGCGCTGTGGGCTGTTACTTGTATAGGCATGTCAACGGATTCGTTAACGATGGTCGAAAAAGACATGGGTGGGTTACTTAATAGCATTGATCTGTGGTTAATTTTTGTATGCGCGATCGCTTTTTTCTTCCTGGCGTTTGAGGGTGGCTTTCGATTCGGGCAACTCATTCGGACAAGGGTTCAGACTGTGCCAAATGAAACTGTTCTTTGACAAAAAAGTTTGAAAAAGAAACCCTAGCAGGCACTATTTTTCAAAAGCGAGTTGTTTCAAGCTGAAATAATATGATAAGTGACTATCGATATCAC